>CAYVVX010000297.1:0-6915 GCA_964455315.1 uncultured Planctomycetales bacterium
GGTCTGACCACACGCTCATGATCGTCTTCGCCGCACGACTCAGCAGGCCGCACGGGTCGCCGCGTCGTTGTACATCGCCGGGCGCGGCGACCGGTCGACGTACCGCTGCATCCACAACTCCAGCATCAGCGCCTGGTAGAGCTGCACGCTCAGGTCGCGCTTGCCATCGTAGAACTCCTGCTTCATCCACTCGACAAAGGGCACCTGCAGAATGCCGCGATCCCGCACCCGGCGCGGGTTGAGCACGTCGTACACCATCTGCTTCAGCGGACCACGCAGCCAGGAGGAGATGGGCGCGCAGAAGCCCATCTTCCCGCGGTAGATGCACTCGCGCGGGACGTACCGCTCCGCGACCTTCTTGAGAATCGCCTTGAGGTTGCGCCCGGGAATGTTCATCTCCGCCGGGATGGACGCGGCCAGTTCCACCAGCCGGTAGTCGAGAAACGGCTCCCGGATCTCCAGCGAAACCGCCATGCTCATCTTGTCCTGAAGCAGCAGGAGCTGATCGACGAGATACATCTTCGCGTCCATGAACATGACCTGGTCCACACCCGACGGCATGTCCCGGACCAGAGACCAGTACTGCTCGAACGAGTCGCATTTGAACGTCGTGCGGGTGTGGGCCTCGATGGCGCCCGCGAAGACCGGGCCGTCGTAGACCGGCAGATAGGAGATGATGTTCGACCAGGCCCGCTTCACGTCGTCGTTCACCGCGGACAGGAATTTCCTGGCCAGCCGGCCATAGTTGCCCAGGCGCTCGGTGCGGCTCTCGGGCAGCAGCGCCGCCAGCGGTCCGACCACCCCGTGGCGCAGGAAGGCGGGCAGGCGCAGGTAGCGATTCTGCCAGCGGATGCCCAGGTAGCGGCGGTAACCCCCGAAGAATTCATCCGCCCCCAGGCCCGACAACGCGACCGTGACGTGCTCCCTGGAAAAGCGACTCAGTGCCAGCGTCAGGAACGCGGCCGGGTCGCCGCAGGGCTCATCGAGATGCCATACGACCTTGTCCAGGTCATCCAGAAGATCCTCGGAATCGAGCAGGAGCATGCGGTGGTTCATCCCGTAGCGCTGGGCGACCTTGACGGCGTACGGGGTCTCGTTCATGAAGGCGCCTTCGGCACCGTAGCCGATCGAGAACGCCTCCACCGGATGCGGGCTGAACTCGGTCATCACCGCGGCGATCAGACTGGAATCCACACCGCCGGAGAGAAACGCCCCCACCGGCACGTCGCTGATCATTCGCGACTCCACGGTCGACTTGACCAGCCCGGCGACGCGTGCCTCCAGGTCGCGCGCGTCTCGGTCATGTCGGCGGTCGCGGGGAATGTCCCAGTATTGCCGGATGCGAAAGCCCTTGTCGGTGAACACGGCCATGTGCCCGGGCAGCAGGCGGCGGATCTCGTTGAAGCAGGTTAACTCGCCGGGGACGGAGGAGTAGTTGAAGAAGCCGGCCACCGCCTCCATGTTGAGGGTGGTGGCCAGCTCCGGGTATTCGAGAATGGCCTTGGTTTCAGAGGCGAACAGGCAGATCGAACCGCGCTGGGCGTAGTAGAGCGGCTTGACCCCCAGCCGGTCGCGCAGGAGGAGCAGCTTGCGCAGGCGGGCATCCCACAGCCCGATGGCGAACATGCCGTTGATGTGATGGACGAAGTCCTCGCCGTAGTCCTCGTAGAGATGGACGATGGTCTCGGTATCGCTTTCGGTGCGCAGGACGTGCCCCCGGGCGGCCAACTCGGCGCGGAGCTCGCGATAGTTGTAGATCTCCCCGTTGAACGTGACCCAGACGGTCTCGTCCTCGTTACACATCGGCTGGCGGCTGCGCGGGGCCAGATCGATGATGCTCAGCCGCCGGTGTCCCAGTCCGGCGCAGGGCAGCATCACCGTCCCGGCGTCATCCGGGCCGCGGTGGGTCATGATGTCCCGCATTGCTGTCAGGGTGGGCGCGCTGATCGGGCGCCCGCTGAAATCCACGATCCCGCAGATCCCGCACATAGACCACCCAGAGCCCGATGGGACTCATGCATGGAGCTGCCCGCCGCCTTGGCCACGAGCCGTGCTGGCTGAAAATGTAAGCTCCGCCCGAAAGAGCCTCTCCGCGAACTGACCTCTCAATCCCGACGGGTGAGCCAAATGATCCCGAGAAATCGTGAGGCTCTAAGAATATATATCCGCCAAATCGCAGCCCGTCCAGAGTTATTGTGTTTTTTCCACTGCTTGCGGCAGACATGGGTGAGAAGGGTGTGGCAGGACCGCAGTCAGGCGAGGTTTTTTGCCAAGTCCGAGAACAGGCTGGGGGGTGTCTACCCCCTCTCGATCCTGTCCGTCCGGGTGGGGATGAGGTCAGAGCACCTCGTCCGCCCGCTCACGCCCCTTGAACACCGCCAGCCGCCCGATGCCCGCGCGCTTGAGCATCGCCGCCCCCTGCTCGAGCCCCGCGCCGATGTGCTTCGATTCGTGGGCGTCGCTGCCCAGGCTCATGGCTTCACCGCCCAGCTCCGCGTAGCGGCGCACCACCCAGTCGGCCGGCATCGGCTCGGGCAGGTTCTGACGCAGGCTGGACAGGTTCACCTCCGGCACCAGCCCCGACGCCAGGCAGCCTTTCAGGATCTCGTCGATCAACTCGCGATGAGCGCGCACGTCGAAGGCGTTGAAGTACCGCTGCGTATAGCGCTTGACCAGGTCGAGATGTCCCAGCACGTCAAACGGGCGCCGGCCATCCTGTTGCAGCGTCCGGGCCAGCGTGACCGCTTCGAGAACGGCCTCGAAATAGGCCCGGCCGGCCGAGGCGATGTCCAGTCCGTCCCAGTGCTCGCGCTTGTGCAGGGCCTTGCCGGAGAACCAGTGGACGCTGAGCAGGACGATGTCGAACTCGTGCTGGTCGAGGTAGTCAAGGATAAGTTCCATCTGGTCCGGCTGGTAGCAGACCTCGATGCCGTGTCCGATGAAGATGCGGTTCCCGTACCGTTTTCGCAGGGCGGCCAGTTCGGCCGCGATGGCGTCGTACCGGTAGCGGCACTTGTCCCACTCGCTGGGGTGGGTGTCAAAGTGCTCGGTGAAGGTCAGCCCGCCGAGGCCCAGCTCGATGGCCCGCTCGACGTTGGCGGCCGGGTCGGCCTCGGAATCCTCGGAGTGTCGGGAATGCAGATGCTGGTCGTAGAGGGCCACGGTTTCCTCCCACCGCCCGTTCGCTGTTCCGAGCCGCAAGGACCGGTTTGCCGGGGCTCGTTCGAGACGGCCAGTGTAAACGCCTGACCCGAACGACGGAAGACCGCCGGGCCTTGAGGAACGGCTCGTTTCCGCGATAATGTCGGCACGAACGCCGCTCAGCCGGGCTGCCGGCGCTGGACTTCACCCGACAGACTGACGAGCATCCATGGCCGCAGACAACGTGATCGCAGACGCCCCTTCCGCCGCTCCGCCGGCCGCCGCGCCGGAGCTGGCCCTGCTGACCCGGCTCAAGTTCATGCTGGTGCGCGGGTTCCTGTACACCTGGGCCCGCTGTTTCTCGCTCAAGGGGCTCTACCTGCTGGGGGTGGCCTTCGGCACCTGCGAATATTTGGTCAACTACAAGCGCAGGCGGCGCTTTTACGAGCATCTGCACCGCGTCTTCGGCACCCACGCCACCCGGCTCGACGCCCGGCAGCAGCGGCAGGCCTGCCTGCGGCAGTTCGCCCGCACCCGCGCGGACAAGCTCTTCTACCTGATCTTCGACAAGCTGCCCAAGGCCAAGATCCTCAAGCGCATCCGCTACCACGACCGGCACATTATCGAGGACGCCCTCAAGCGCGAGAAGGGCATCTACCTGTGCCTGAGCCACACCGGCTCGCACCACGTGCTGATCCTGCTGGCGGCGCTGCTGGGCTACAAGGTGGCCGGCGTCCGCGATCGCAACGAGGGCGCCCTGCGCCGCTACGTGCAGCAGAAGTACGAGGAAACGTTCCCCGAGTTCCGCGAGATCCGCATCTTCTTCGCGGACAGCTACCCGCGCGACCTGTACCGCTGCTTCAAGGACAATTTCATCCTGGGCACCGCGTTGGACGTGGGTCGCGACCGCGGCGGCCACCTGCGCACCGCGACGGTGACCATGTTCGACCAGCCGCGCGAGTTTCTCACCGGGACCATGCAGATCGCCCTGCGCTGCGGGGCCCCGATCATCCAGGGATTCGTGGTCAGCCGGAAGAACTTCTACTTCCACCTGGTGCCCAAGGGCCCGCTGGTCGACCCGGACACCCAGACCGATTCGCCGGAGATCCTGCAGGCGGCCATGCAGAAGTACGCCGACAACATCGCCGAGCATCTTCTCGAATACCCGGACCACATCAGCAAGACATGAGCACCGCTCCGCCGACATCCTGCCGCATCGCCATCCGCGTGCGTTACGCCGAGTGCGACCCGATGGGCTACCTGCACCACTCCAAGTACTTCGAGTATTTCGAGATGGCCCGCACGGAGCTGCTTCGTAAGGCCGGGTTCCGCTATCGCGACCTGGAGGAGCGCGGCATCCTGTTCGTGGTCGCCAAGGTGGAATGCAGATTCCGCAAGCCGGCCCGCTACGACGATGAACTGTCGCTGGAGGTGAGCATCAGCCGGCAGACGCGGGCGCGGATCGACCACGCCTACCGGCTGTTTCGCGATGACGCGCTCTTGTGCGAGGCGTCGACGGTGCTGGCCTGCGTGAACCGCAACGGCGAGGTGATTCCGATTCCGGATGAGATGGCGCCGCCCGCGGGCTGAGGACCACGGCCAGGCTCAGGCCTTGAGATCGGGTACCTCTGTCCCGCATCCCGTGAGTGTCAGGCCCAGCACGCGGACGCCCGCCTTGCTCAGCTCGCGGCACCATGCGGCCGCGTCGCGGTCGTCGGCCTCGGAAGCCACCACGATCACGCCGTTCGCGAGGCGCATCAGCGGCGTGCCGGGCGCGCCGTCCGCGGCGCTGCAGGCGTCGATCAGCACCAGGTCATGGGTGGAGCGAAGCTGCTCCAGCACCCTGCCCAGCCGGCGAGCCTCCTTGTCCGAGGCCGTCTCGCCTCCCGGGAGGACGCGAAGCCGGTCGCCCACCGACCGCAGCGCGTCGGCCAATGCCACCCTGCCGGAAAGTACGTCCTTCATGCCGGGCGCCGGTTCGAGCCCCAGGGCGGTGGCAAGCCCGCTGGTCCCCGGCGGCTCCAGCAGGACGATCCTCGGGCCCGCCTCCACCTCCGCGCCGAGCAGCCCCACCGCCGCCGCTGTCCGGGTGGTGCCGCAGCCGCGCCAGAAGCCGGCGAACGCCAGGCAATAGCCGCCGCCCGGAGGGATCAGCGGCGCGATCCGCCTCCATAACGCCGCGACATCCGCCCGCGCCTCCGGCCGCACCCGCGGCGCCGACCGCTCCGGCCAGACCAGCTCGTCCGCCCACGCCCCGAAGGCCCGGTCGATCAGCATCAGCCCCCCTCCTCGATCGGTCCGCCTTCGCACCAGCGGACCCGGCCCAGCACGGGTATCTCGATCACGGCGGGCGCGGCTGTTGAGCGGATCGCCGCGGTTACCCCGCTCGCCGAGAGCCGCTGGGTGTGTCGCTCGGCCAGCAGCGCCGCGGCCATCCCGATGAGCAGCGCCGCCAGCCCGGCGGCCACGCCCGCCACCAGCGCGCTGACATGCTCGCCGCGGCGCAGCTCCGGGCCCTGCGTCACCCGCACCACCGGCCGCTGCTCGCCGCGCCCGCGGGCCTCGCGCAGCGCGCCCAGTTCCCCGGACAGCACCGCCGCCTGCCGCCGAGCGTCCTCCAATTCTCCGGCCAGTTGCCGGTACCGCGGGCGCAGACCGGCCAGCGTCGCCACCCGCTCGGCCGCGCGGTCGCAGGCCGTGCCTACTTCGTCCAGCCGCCGGGTGAGCCCCTCGGTCCGCACGCGCAGGGCCCGGGCCTCGCCCAGAAGTTCCAGAAGGAGCGTACGGCGGGTTTCGAGCAGTTCCCGCTCCACGCCGCTCATCCATCCCGGCTGGTCGGGGTATTCCCCCTTGAGCAGGTTCAGCCGGGTGGCCAGTTCCGCCTCGCGCTGCTTGAGTCTGCTCAGCATGGGATTGGCCCGCATCAGCGCCTCGGGCACCGCGACCGACTTCACCGCCGACAGCGGCGCCGACTCGCCGCTGAGCCGTTCGGCCAGCCGCTCCAGGTCAGGCAGCGGCACCTCATCCGCCGCATCATCCCGCGGCGGCATGGATCGCCGCTTCGACCCGGAAGCGAAGGCGATGCCCGCCGGCCGCCGGGCGGACAGCCCCACCCCCGGCCGCAGCGCTGCCGGAAACTGATCCATCACCTCGTCATGCAGGGACGCCGTCGCGCTCCACTCCCCGGCCAGGCGGTTCCGCTCCTCCTCCAGCGCGCCCATGGCCGCCCGCTCCTCGGCCAGCGGGGCGCCTTCCAGCGGCTCCAGCAGAAGGACATCGGAAGGCGAGGGAAGCTCCGTGTCGATCAGCCGCTCCATCGCCGCTTCCGCCACCGCCACCCGCCGGGCGCGGCAGCCCTCCAGCCGGGCGGACGCCACCGCCTCGTTCGCTGTCATCCGCCCCATCCACGACCGCTCCGCGTGGTCCTGCACCAGGTCCACCAGCAGCCGGATGAGGCTGGAGGGTTCGGACGCGTGGTCGGAGGCGAACTCGATCTGCCAGGCGGAGACGCCGGCCGTGCTGCCGTCGGCCGCCCAGAAGCGAATCCGCTCCGCGAATTCGCGCGAGCGCGTGGCCGCGTCGGCGTCGTCTTCGAGCCGCTCGCCGAAGGCGCGGGCCCGGGCGGAGGCCTCGGTCAGCGTCTCGTCCAGGTACGCCCAGGCGTCATCGCTGCCGGCGGTCTGCCAGAGTTGCCGGGCCTGCCGCCAGCGCGGATACAACGGATCACCCTGCCGTCGCGCGTCGAGCAGGCCCTCGAATTGTGCCAGCAATTCC
>CAYVVX010000298.1:0-2028 GCA_964455315.1 uncultured Planctomycetales bacterium
GGCTGGAGGCGGCGCTGCACCTGGCCGCGGGGGGGCGGACCTGCCGGATTCTCGATCGCCCGGCGCTGCCCGTCGATTTCGCAGGGGACCCGGACTACGCCCGGACAGTGATCGCCGAGTTCGGCTGAACCGGGACGTGTTGACACGGCCGCGGCTGGGATGGGAAGGCACCACGCTTACGCCGGTGGCGGAGGGCTCTGTTCCGCGGAACTCTTCTCGGCGAACCTGGTCGCGGCCTGCTTGAGGAAGTGCACAAACTCATCCGCGGGCATGGTCCCGGCGCGCCGGGCGATGACGTCGCCTTCGGGCGTGAGGGCCAGCACGGTGGGGTAGCCCTCGATTTCGTAGCGGTTGGACAGCTTGAGTTGCCGTTCCCCGTCGATATGCACGGGCACCCAGCCGTTCAATTCTTTCGCCACCCGCGACTCCGAGAACACGTTTCGATCCATCCATCGGCATGCCGAACAGCCGGCGGTGTGGAACTCGAGGAGCACCGGTACGCCTTCCTGCTTCGCCTCGGCCAGGGCCGCGTCGAAGTCGTCCCGCCAGGCGAATGCGGCGGGCGCCGTGCGCATGTTGTAGAGGTACGCCCCGACCACCAGCCCCAGCCCGATGATGACGATGAGCCAGCTTCCCCGCGGCTTTGCCTGATCGGGTTCGGGAGGTCTGGGAGGCACGTCAATGAGATCGGGCGGCGGCTGGCGGCTCATGCAATTCTCCTGGGTGGTGGCCGGGGCGGTGAGCCCCATCCTGGTCATCTTAGGATCGTCATCGCGTGCCGGGCAGTCCAACGCTTCTTACGGTAACAAGCCTCGAGCCCTGGCCGGGTATTCCGCTTGTTTCATCGGTTTTCTCCGTGAAATCCGCTTGTCGGGCCATCGGGAGCAGCCTGGTTACAATGTAATACACCCAAAGAGGTTTCCGCGGTGTGGATCTGGCGAATCACTGTTTCCACCTGTCCGTGAATACCGCGTCAATGGCGTTCGCCGTCGAGATGATGCTCGAACGGCTCCAGCGGGCAGCCCGCGCAGCGCGGTCTGGGCCGGCAATGGGTTTTGCCCACTTGCACCAGCAGGGCATGGTATTCATTGAAGAGCGGCGGGTCGCACGGCAGGGCGGTCTCGAAGAGCTCCTTGATCTCGTCGTAGTCGGCATCTTCGTCGATCAACCCGTGTCTGCGCAGGATGCGGGCGGTGTAGGCGTCGACCACGAATCCCGGCAGCCCGCCGGCGTAGAGCAGGATGGCGTCGGCCGTCTCACGCCCGATACCGGAGATCTCCAGGAGCTGTTCGCGCAGCGCATGCATGGGCACGGCGAAGAGGCGATCGAGGTCGCCGTCGTAGTGGAGCCACAGCCAGTCGACGAAGGCCTTGAGCCGCCGGGCCTTGACGTTGAAGGTGCCCGCCGGGCGGATCAGCTCGCCCACGGTGTCAATGGGCAGGTCGCGGAGGCGGGCGAAGTCGAGAGCGCCGGCGGCGCGGAGGTTGGCGATGGCCCGCTCGACGTTGCGCCAGGCGGTGTTCTGAGTGAGGATGGCGCCGATGATGACCTCGGTGGGCGTGTCGGCGGGCCACCAGTGCTGCGGGCCGCAGGCGGCAAGCATGGCATCGTAGAAATCACGGAGGGCCCGCGCGGTCGGGGTGGACATCAGTCGCGATCCTGGCTTGCGGGGTGAGGCCCGGTGCCGCCCCGGGCGGATGGCTGCTCACCGGGGTCGACGGGAAAGAGGTCGCTGCAATCCTCGCGGCAGCCGCAGTTGGGACAGGTGAGCTTGCAGTGCAGACCGTACATGAGGGTGCCGCACATGAGGCAGGTAAACTCGCGGGGGCCTGATGTCCGGCAGGCGTCGTTCATCGCGTCGCTCCTGGTGTCGGGAAACCCGGCGTCGTCATCGGCCCGGGTCACTGCAGGGGGTCGCGGGTTTCCTTCTGCCACGCGGCGAGGCGCTCGCGCATAACCTTGACCACCGTGCGGTAACGCAGGTCGTTGATGCCGTTGTAGGTCTCCTTGGGATCGTGGGCCAGGTCG
>CAYVVX010000298.1:2038-6893 GCA_964455315.1 uncultured Planctomycetales bacterium
TGCCCGGGGAGACGGTAGTCGATCAGCTTGTAACGCGGGCTGACGATGCCGCGGGCGGGAAACTTCCTGCCATTCTGTTCGTCGTATTCCAGAAAACACTCGCTGGGGTGAGCGCCGCGCTCGGGATCCTTCAGCAGCGGCACGATGGAGTGCCCCTGCATGGTGATGGGCGGGCTGATGCCGGCCAGTTCGCAGAAGGTCGGCGCGAAATCCACGTGGCTGACCAGCCGGTCGGTCTTCTCGCCGGCGTGCCCGAACTTCGGGTAGCGGACCAGCAGCGGCATGCGCACCAGCTCCTCGTAGAAGAACGGGCCCTTGGCGAAAAGGTGGTGCTCGCCGAGCATCCATCCGTTGTCGCTGGTGAAGACGACCACGGTGTTCTCGCGAAGTTTCATCGCGTCGAGCTTGGCCATGAGCTTCCCGACGTTGTCGTCGATCCGCGAGATCATGGCGAAGTACTCGGAGCGGGCCTTGCGGAGCGACTCAGGGGTGTGCTTCCGATAGCCGGTGGCCGGGTCGGAGCCGGTCAGGTCGGGCGGCCAGGTGGACGGCTCGTTGAGAACCAGTTCGGGCAGGGGCAGGTCGGCGGGGGGGTAGAGGTTCTCGGTTCCCGGCGGATAGTTCAGCGGGGCGTGCGGGGCCCGGAAGCAGAGCCACAGGAAGAACGGCTGCCGGCCGGCGAACCTGTCGAGAAACTCGACGGCCCGGTCGCCGTGCCAGTCGGTGAGGTACTGGTCGGCGGTCTGCTTCTCGCCGTTGAGCCATACCGGGCAGTCCTTCCACTTCCAGTTCCGGCCATCGTCGGTGGCGACGTAGTCGGTGAAGCCGAAGCCCGGCTTGCCGGCGGATTCGTAGGGCAGGTGCCACTTGCCGACGATCCCGCAGGCATAGCCGGACTTGCTCAGCTCGGCGCTGAAGGTGATCGCGCCGGCGGGCAGCTCCGGCCCGTTGGTGGTGACGCCGTGGCTGTGCGGGTACTGCCCGGTGAGGATGGTGGCCCGACTGGGGGCGCACTGCGGGGTGGGCACGTAGCAGCGGGTGAACTGGAGGCTCTCGCCGGCGAGCTGGTCCAGGTGGGGCGTCTTCATCAGGGCGTTGCCTTCGAAGCCGTGGGTGAAGGGGGCCTGGTCGTCGGTGAAGATCATGATGATGTTGGGGCGGTCCGACGCGGGGCGCGTAGCGGGCGCGTCCGCCGCCCGGGCGACGGCGCCGGCAATGAGCAGTGCCGGCAGCAGAACGCCGATCGTGCGAGTCAGGTCTGGTGGTGGATTGAAGCTCAGCATGGGGTGAATCATCCCTGGTTTCCTGTGTTGATCTCGATGCGCAAATGCCTCTTCGCCGCGTTGTCGCCGACCAGTTGCTCCACGATGTGGTCCATGGTCCTGCGCTGGCTCTCCCAGATCAAGCGCTGCCTGGCTTCATGCGGGGAGAGCCATGCGAAGGCATCATGCTCCTCGTTCAAAACCACTTCCGCGTCCGGCTCCACCTCGGCCGCGAAGCAGGGGCAGTGGTAGACCGTGTCTTCCGCGGCAATGTAGAAGGTGTTCACCGCGTCGGCATGGTAATACGCCAGCAGGGGCAGCCGGGTCTCCTCGCGAACCTCGCGCAGGCCGGTCTGCCACGCCGTTTCGCCCTCCTTGATTCCGCCGTACACCGGCTGCCAGGTGTCGGGCATGACGTGGCCTCGGGCCCGGTGCAGCAGCAGGAACTCGACCCCGGGCGGCGGCGCGACCCGTCTGAAGACGTATACCCCGGCGAAGGTGCAGACGATGCGGGCCATCAGCGCTTCCCCGGCTTCACGAACAGGTTGCCGGGGAGCTGTCGCGCCAGGCCCTTGAGTTGCAGCGTGATCAGGGCGCCGGCGACCTTGGCGGCGCTGCGCCCGGACCGCTCGGCGATGGTCTCGATGGACCGCTCGTCGTGGTCGAGCCAGGCGAGGACCGCCTGCTCATCCTCGCTGAGGCGGGGGGCGGCGGCGAGCGCGGCCCGTTGCTGTCCGTCGGAACCCGCGGCATCGGATGCATCGAAGAGCGAGGGTGAACCCGCCTGTGCTCCGCCGCCGCGCAGGGCCTCGCCGACGTCGCCGAGTTCGTCAAGGATGTCGTCGGCGCAGGTCACCAGCTTGGCGTGCTGGTCGCGGATCAGCCCGTTGGTCCCGGCGGAGAACTCGCTGTCCACCCGGCCGGGCAGGGCGAAGATCTCGCGGTTGTATTCGGCCGCACAGCGGGCGGTGGCCAGCGAGCCGCTGCGCCTGGCTGCCTCGACGACCAGGGTCCCGAGGGCCATTCCGGCGATCAGGCGGTTGCGGGGCAGGAAGTTGCTGTGATGCGGGGAGGTGGTCATGGGCAGCTCGCTGATGACAGCGCCGTTCTCGCGGATCTGGTCGGCGAGTTCCTGATGCTCGGGCGGGTAAATCGACGCCAGCCCGTTGCCGAGCACCGCCAGGGTCCGCCCGCCGGCGGTCAGGGCGCCCTTGTGGGAGGAACCATCGATGCCGCGGGCCAGCCCGGACACCACGGTGACGCCGCGCTGGGCAAGCTGGTAGCCGAAGCGGTAGGCCTGCTCCCGGCCGTAGACGGTGCAGCGGCGGGCGCCGACCACGGCGATGGCAACCGCGTCGGCAGGCTCGATCCGCCCGCGGACGTAAAGGCAGATGGGCGGGTCGGGGATTTCCCGCAGCGCGGGGGGAAACTCTTCGTCCTCGGGGCAGATGATCCGCACGCCGTGCTTTTCGGCCAGGGCCAGCTCGCTGTCGACGTCGGCCGAATCACGGGTGCGGGCGATGACCTCGGCGGTGGTGGTACCGATGCCGTCGATCTCACGGAGCCGCTGGGCGCCGATGCCCAGCGCCGCCCGGGCCGAGCCGAACCGCTCGATCAGCCGCCGGAAGGTGATCGGGCCGACCTGCTCGGTCAGCGACCAGCGGAGATGGTCCACGGCTGCGGGGCTGGCGATGGTCGCGTGGTTCTCGGACGTGCTCACCATGTGTCCCCTTCAACGATGGGGGCTAAGGTAGCATCCCCGGCCGCGGCGAACAAGCCGGTATCGTTGACCTTGGTGGGTTCTTCCGCCAGAATACAGGGCTGCCCGGGGCCGTGACCGGGCGGTGCGACCCCGCGTCGGGGGCGGATTTCCAGCGATCAAAGAACAGGGCCAAACAGACGCCTCCGGGCGGTTGAACCAACGAGGGATTTCATGTCGGTCAAGGTCAGCGAACTCAAGAAGGGCCAGGTCATCGAGTACCAGGGTTCCCGGTACACCATCAAGGACATGCAGCACGTCGCCAAGGGCAACTGGCGAAGCTACTACCAGGTCAAGCTCAAGGACTTCAGGACCGGCAAGATCATCGATCAGCGCATGGCCGTCGACGACCGCATCGACACCGTCTTCGTCCAGACCAAGAACTTCGAGTACCTCTACCGCGACGGCGATGACTACGTCCTGGCCGACGTGGAGACTTACGACCAGACCCCGGTACCGGCCGACATCATTGGCGACGGGATGCAGTTCCTCAAGGAGAACATGCGCCTGACCTGCTCGATCATTGACGAGCTGATCGTCAGTTGCGAGCTGCAGGCGGTGGTGGAGCTGGCCGTGGCCGAGACGCCGCCGGTGGTCAAGGGGGCGACGGCGGTGAACCAGCCCAAGGAGGCGGTGCTGGAGACCGGGGCTCGCATTCGCGTGCCGGCGTTCATCGAGCCGGGCGAGGTGGTCCGGGTGGACACCCGCACGGGCGAGTACATCGAGCGGGCCAAGTAAGCGCGGATATCAGCTCTTCCTCCCCCCTGAACCCGATCCCCGCGACCGGTGCCGGAATTCCGCCGCCGCTCCTGGTTCACCGTCAAGCTAATTGGCCGGCTGGGTCTCCGCGCGAACTCGCGCGTAGATGGCCTGGTTGTCGTAGGTTCGGCCGATCCCGTCGAACGGGCAGTGGAAGTAGGACTTGCTGGCTGCGTACTCCGGGAGCTTGACTCCGCTGCCGCGCAGCGCCGCGTCCAGGTGCAGCAACGCCAGCGGCGTGATGGTGTCAATCTTGCAGAAGGGGTGATCGGCGTCGGCGGTGAACCAGCCGTTGTGGAACTCCCTGGCCAGCAGGTTGTCGCCGACACGCCGGGCCGCTTCGAGATAGGCGCGATGGCCGGTGGCCTTGTGCAGCTCGAGCAGGCCGAAGAGGGCGTCGCAGTTGACCGCGGTTGTGTTCGCGTCGAGCGCGGGCGATGTGGGGTCCGTGCCGATGTCGCCCAGGCCGATGCCCTTGCCGATGGATCGCGCGGTCTGCCAGAGCAGGTCGTCCTGGCTCATCCGGTAGCCGAGCGCGTACGCCCAGAAGTTGAGCCCGTCCGCCGGCCGGGGCGAGAGCCAGGTGGTACTGATGTAGCCTTCCCGCTTGCGATCGGCCGGGCTCAGTCTGGTGCCGTCGTTGATCATCGGCAGGAAGGCGTTGGTTTCGGCGTCGTAGCCGTGCCGGGCGAAGGCGATCAGGTCGCCGATGGCCCAGCGTTTGAACGGCTCGCCCGCATCACCCAGCCGCTCGGCGAGCTTCAACTGGATGACCGCCGCCCGCCCGTAGCGCAGGCCGTAGAGGCTGGCGAAGCTGGCCTCGGTGATGCGGTCGCCGTACTCCGGTTCGAACTGCTTCTGGATGCGATGGACGGTCAGCACGCTGTAGTTGTCGGCGCCGAGCCCGGTTTGCGGATGGCGCACGTCGGCGTAGCGCTGGCCGAGGCGCCTGGCCCAGGTCAGGGGGCGCGGGTCTCCGGTCAACTGGTGGAGCTCGACGGCCGCCTGGATCAGGTCGCAGGCGGTGTTCAGGAAGGTCAGCCCGTCGCCGGTGAACGGCACCGGCCCGCCCACG
>CAYVVX010000299.1:0-6881 GCA_964455315.1 uncultured Planctomycetales bacterium
CATGTTTCAACATTTTTTTTGTAAAGTTCGGTTTTGTTGTGCACCCCCCCCCCGGGGGGGGGGCGCCCCCCACGCCGGTGCAACCGGCTCCGGCGCGCGGACAGTCGATCCGCCGGCCACGCCCGCGCCCGCCCGGCGGGCCTTGACGCCCCCCGACCGGAACTGGAAGAAGCTCGACAGACGTTCAAGCAGAATCGATCGTCGCGGCGGTTCCGCCAGGCAGATGGTGTCGGCGACGGCCGCGCCTGCACCCACCGTCGCGCCATCGGTCACCAGGCAGTGGTTGACCACCGCGCCCGCCGATACCTCGCACCGCGACCAGAAAACCGAGCGGCTGATGGTGGCGCCGGCCCCGATCCTGCAGCCGTCACCCAGCGAACTTGGACCGATCAGGACCGCGCCGGCGCCCACCTGGCAGCCCGGCCCGATCAGGACCGGACCCACCAGCTTCGCCGTCGGCTCCACCCGCGCGGAAACGTGCACCAGCGCCTCGCCGCGCGGCTCATACCCCGCCGGCAGCGTCTCGTCCCGAAGCATGCGCTCCAGCAGCCACTTGCAGGTGGCCATGTACGAGCTCATCCCGCGAATCCGCGGCGCCGCCCAGGGATCAACCGGATACGAGCGAATCCGCTCGCCATAGGCATGCAGTCGGGGAATCAACCCCTCCTTGATATCCTGGTAACCCCGCGCCGGAACGTGGGTCAGCGCATCGGCCGAAAACACGTAAATCCCCAGCGGCTCGGGAGCGCCATCCCGGGCGCCGCCCGCCCCGCGGCTCACCACCACCGTCAGCGCCGCGCCGTCGGCGTCATGCCGATGCAGCAGATCGCCCATGTCCAGCCGCGGTATCACCGAACCTTCAACCACCACCACCCGGCGGGCTCCATGGCCCGCACAGGCGTCGCGCACCCCGCCGGCCGGACCGCGCGGCATCCGATCCTCAAAGTAATCCAGTTCGATACCCAGGTTGTGGCCCGCGCCGAGCTGTTCGCGCAGTGCCACCGTGTCGCCATTGGCACAGATCGCGGCCCGCTCCACCCCCGACTCCCGGAACCAGGACAGGCTGTGCTCGATCATGACCCGCGGACCGACCGGAACCAGCACCCGTGCCAGCAGCCGATCCAGCAGCCCATCCCCCCAGGCATGCAGCCCGGCCAGAACGACTCCCTGGACGTCAGCTCGAATGGATCGCGGTGCCGATGTGGACGCGTCCTGTGGACGCGCGGAAGCCGATGCTGCGAACGGTTTTGCCACTGTCCCCACTCCAGACGGCCACCGACGGCGGAAGCCGATTCCGTTCCCCCCCGGGAACAGGCCAGATCCATTCCGCCCGGGCGGTAGGCCCTTGCTTGGCGGCAAAGAGGTGATTGCTCTTTCCCTCTCCCATGACCGCCGCCTCGGAGGCAACGGCCCGCCGCACTCACTCTCGACCAGCATCCGAACTACTGGTCGATGATACAATTCAATTGTAATCACAGTTGAGTCTGGAATCCAAACCAAATCGAGAAAAGCACCTCACGGGCCGATAGTGGTCGCCCTCTCAGCCCGGCATGGCCCCTTCGGCCATCTCCGCCGCTGCTCGCCGCGACGTCCGGCCGGGAGGCTGTTTTTCAAGAAGAATCCGTGTGGTCAGGCGCAGGCGCCCCTGGAAATGCGCACTGGCACTCAACGTCCACACCTGTGATTTTCGGTGGTAGCCGGGACTGAACCAGCCTGAAACGGGGTGCTCCGATCCCTTCAAAACCTGGAGATCCAGCCCCGGCTCGAAGGAGAATAACACAGTGCCCCGTTTCGAGGTGGCGACGCAGGTGGTCCCGTCCCGGAGCTCCAGCCCGACCCCTTCCCCGAAGTGCCAGTGCTGAGCCACCCGGTGCGCCCCCGTGCCGTTCAGCTCATCCCTCACCACGAGTTCCCCTCGCGCCACGGACAGTTCAATCCGCCGGTGATGCGTAACGCCCCCGCCCAGGTGCGCGTACCCATCGTGCTCCCCGGCCACAACCCCTCCATCCTCCGACGGCTCCCAGGTGAGACAACGTGCCTTCGCGCGGCGCCCCCACAGGAACGGCCCCAGCATCTCCGACTGATCTTCGCCGTCCACCTCGATCGTGTTGTGGGCCGCGGTGCTGCGGAAGTAGCGCCGGTACGACGGATAGGTGAAGTAGTCGTAGGTGCCCGGGTCGACCAGGATGTCTTCCCCGAACGCCCGCAGCGTGATCGACAGCGCATCCGCATGTCCATGAGCGGCGATGGCGCCGAAGCCGAGCTCCCCGCAATCGAAGCTCACGCTGACCCGGTCCTCCTCGCCACGGTGACCGCCCTGCAACAGGTAACAGCCCGTCTGCGGGAACGCCCGCGCGCCGAGCGGATCCCTGAATGTCGCCGACCGCCCGGCCCGCACCGGGTCTTCCCCGCCCAGCAGCCACCACGCGGTTTCCAGCCGTTCGCCGGCCTCCGCGTTCATCGCCGAATCATCCAGCAGCCTGCCGCCGACTCCCAGCCAGTCGCGCATCGAGGCCTTCCTGTCGCAGAGCTGGATCACGTAGCCGTCGTCAGCGTCGCCGAACATGGGCGCGTGCTCGCCGCCTTCGACGAAACCGAGCAGAAACTGGTACATGCGGTCGAGCGTCTGCCAGTACGCCCGCGGAAAATCCTCGCCGCAGCGCTTCGCCACCACGCCCGCCAGCGTCAGGAACTCCAGCACGAACAGGTGGTACCCCAGCGCCTGCTCGACATTCCCGCCGTCGGCGTGGGTTTGCCGCCCGATTTCCTCCATGAGCAGCCGCCGGCTCCGCTCGCGCCACGTCGCCGCCCGATGAAGCCCGTGGAAGTAACTGCTGGCGATGAACACGCCCGCCGCTTCGCCGATCACGTGGTTGTTCGCCGAGGAGTAGCGCGAGTACTTCCCGCTGATCTCCCGGCAGTGCTGCTGCACGCTGCCCAGGATCAGTTCCATGTCCTCCGCGCTGATCACCTCCGCAGGCCGGATCAGTTCCAGCGCCCACACCCAGTTGATCAGGCGGATGCCCAGCTCCAGCGGGCTGCGCCAGTTCATGCCCGTGCCGAACGGACACTGGTCGATCCAGGACCGGATCTGCGCCACCACCTCGCCCGCGTAGCGAACGTCTCCGGTCAGCCGATACGCCCGCCCCAGCGTCACCAGGTGCTGATGCCGGCTCGGCTCCCAGACGAACTTGCAGTCCCCGGTGAGACTGTGATCGCGGTAGTCGATCCCGCCCGCGAAACCCCGCGGCGCCGCTTTGCCCGCCTTGAACTCCCGGTTCCAGTCGATCGGATCACCGACCGCCACCCCCTCCAGGTCGAACAGATCCAGCCGATGCGACAGAATCCGCTCCGCGCCCAGGATCAGGGCGCCGCGCCAGGCCTCGCATCCGTTCGCCGAACCCGCCTCACCCGGCATCGGCCAGCCGGGATCCACCGCCTCCGTCCGACCAGGCCACCCCCCCGGCGTCCAGGTGGTGAATTGTCCACGCGGCAGCCGGCGCTGGCGGCGATCCAGCAGACGTCGATCGGCGGCCTGCTGAACCTTGCCCCGCACCCGCCAGGCAATCTCGGCGGGGGACATGGCTCGAAGCCGGCGGATGTACCAGGAGAAGCTTTGCATGCGAGAGGATTTGCCGGGGGGCAAGCCGCCTTTGGCGCAGACTCCGTCCCCGTCGGCCGCGCGCCAAAACGACGCGCAAGTGCCTTCAATAAAGCGGCTTAAGAGATCAATGCCACGCTTCGTTCGGTACGAAGCGTTCCGCACGCAGGTTCAAACGGGCTTTCGGCCGGGGGGTGGGACTCGCAAAGATGTATCCGGTCCCCCTGTGCTCGTCGTCGCGGGCACGCCCAACAAAACCAGATGCTGCCATGCTCATCGGCGAGCCCAGCCCGATTCTCAAGGCTCACCAGCAACGGACGATGAAAGCAGTGTGAACTTTTCCGATCAGCCAGGGGGGAGCCTGGCTCGAATGATGTCACCGGCGCCCGCGCCGGCGAGCCGCCAGCGCCCCTCCCTGAGCACCACATCCTACGGGCACGGACCAATCATCCTACGCCCGGTTATCGGTCCATTCAAGCCGGGCCGCGGACAAAACCTGCCCGAGTAACCCTTCCAACGGATATGAAATCGCGATCCTCCCCCCGGAAGCCCCCCGCGGTAGCCCTGGAATCACCCGCGGCGGAGGCCCGCTCGTCTCACCACGACCACTCCAACTGGGCCCCGTACACCACCTTGTCGTAGGTGAACGGTGTCCCGCGAAAGAACAGGTTGCCCCGGTCCCGCGTCTCAACATTGGAATGGGCGTCGGCCCAGTTGATCAGCCCGCTCAGCACCAGCTTGCCCGTTCGCGGAGAGTCCAGCAGCACCTGGGACAGCGACCAGGTGTAGGTGGTGATCAGGTCGCGCCGTTCCCGCCCGGCGGCGTCGATCAGGCTGTCGTTCCAGTAATCCCCCAGTTGCCAGTTCACGTTGAAACCGAACAGCAGCTCGCGATCGGGAAGGATCAGGTAGTCGGTGAAGTTGTCCGGGTTGACCAGCGGAATGCCCAGCCCCAGGTTGAAGTCATGGGTGGAGCGGTCGAACTCGGTGCCGTCGGTGGAGGCCGATTCAAACCGATAACCCGCGGCCAGGTCCCACGACCAGTTCGGATGCGGCGTCAGCAGCTTGAACGTCTGCTCCACGCCCACGCTGTTGGCGTTGGCATCCTGGTCGTACTCCGGATCGGTCTCGAACAGGAAGTTGCGCGACTCGTAGCGGTACGCAAACGTCGTCCGCCGCGGATCCAGGAATCCCCCCGAGCGGGCCCAGTCGTAACTGATGCTCGGACCCACCCCGTGCACGCTGACGAACGGATCGTTGCCCAGGTAGAAAAGGTCGTAGTTGTACTCCACCGCGGCTTCCCACCGCGAACCCAGCCGCCGCGCATACCGGACGTACCCCCCGTACTCCTGGAGATCGAATTCCTCGATGCTGAAATGCCACGAGTGGCCCAGCCGCGCCCCCGCGCTCAACGTCTCCTCCGCCGTGGCGATCGGCGCGTAGTCCACCTTGAAGCGGCTGCCGAACACCCCGTCGGGGCGCCCCGTGATCAGGCCGGGACCGGACGCGCCGCTGCCCAGGTAGGCCACGTTCGTATCGTACCCCAGGCCCGTGCTCAATCGGATCGAAAACACCTGCTGGCGGGCCCGGTAGCGATGGAACCGGATCTTCTCGGCAAGTTCCGGGTCCGGGTCGCCGAGTTCCTCCAGCATCACCAGCGCCGTATCGTAGGCCGCCAGCGCTTCGTACGGATCCCCGAGTTGAAAGTACGCCGACCCCTTGAAGAACAGCATCCACGGGTTGCCGGGCTCGGCCTCCGCGACGCGCTCGAGATCGGCCAGCGCCTCCCTCGGCTGACCGATCGCCAGGTGGGACGCCGCGGATTCCAGCCGCTCGCGCACACCCTCCGTGTCGAGTGGTTGCGCGAACGCCACCCCGCCGGCCGCCAGCCAGCCGCACAGCAGCCCCGGCCAACGCACCAGCCTTCGCTTCCAGCCCGGCAGCGACCGCAAGCTCATCCTCCGTGCGGAGTCCCTGGTCCATCGGCGGCGGGATCGGCACCGATGCTTCGAAGCGGACCGTAGGCTAGGGGCTCCGGCGCGGAGGTGTCAAGCCCGTCGATCAGGGCGTGCAGTTCGGCGGCGGATTCTGCAGATCGAGCTCCACCTCGGGCCCGGTGGAACAGTTGCGAAAGATCTCGAAGTCCGCCTCGTCCACGTCCAGCATGTCGTTGTCCAGGTCAGCACAGGCACAGCCTTCCGCGATGCCGCCGCCCACCCCGGTGACACAGAGTTGGAAGGTAGAGAAGTCTTCCTGGTCCACGTCACCGTCGCCGTCGAAGTCCATCCGCGGCAGGTTGCACGGCGTGATCAGCACCAGCCGCACGTTGTCCCACGCCACCGCCTGCGCTCCGTGGTACTTCTCGTGGATGAGCAGACGCAACTCCAGGTTGCCGCTGGCCGTGGTCACGTCCCGCTCGATGGATCGGTGCAGCCAGACCCCGTTGTAGGCCTGGGTCGCCATGGTTCCATCCCACCCGCTCCAGCGGTCGGTGGTGAAGCCCGGCGGGACGTCATCACCCTTGTTGTAGTCGAACTCGGGCAGGTCGTAATCCTCATCGGTCAGCACGTACATCCGGTTCGCCACCGCGAACGGGTCGGACACGCTGGCCGGATCCTTGTAAACGTACATGTCCGCTTCGAGACGAAACGTGTGCGTGCCGGGCGCCACCGCGGCGGGCAACTGCACCTGCAGCCACGCCGCCCGGGTCCGATCGATCACCGCGTTGGCGGAGGAGTACCCGGCCGACTGCGAGCCCGGGTTGTCCGTGTTGGTGTACAGCAGGGCATCATTGGAGGCGAACAGGGACGGCGTGTCATTCGACGGGCCGGGAACATCCTGCGGGAATATCACCGTGGTCCACGCCCCCAGCCCGGCCTCGAAGTTCTCGCTGAAGCTGAATGTGTCAACCTGCAGGCTGAGGTTGTCCCACGCCACCGCCTGCTTGCCACCGTACTTGTCATGCATCAGCAGTCGCAGTTCGATGTTGCCCGTCGCCGTCGTGACCGAGACGTCGTAGACCACGTGCTGCCACACGCCGTTGTTGTTGAAGTTCGGCGATCCCGGCCAGTTGCTGCGCCGGAACCCCGGCGCTGAATTACCCTGGTCGAAATCGAACCCGGGGACGTTGTAGTCCTCGTCGGTCAGGAAGAAGACCCGGTTGCCGACCCCGAAAGGATCCTGGTTGGTAGCCTGATCCTTGTACACGTAGAGATCCATCTCCAGGTGGACCAGGTAGGTTCCCGGTGCCACCGCCGCGGGAAACTGCTTCTGCAGCCAC
>CAYVVX010000300.1:0-6873 GCA_964455315.1 uncultured Planctomycetales bacterium
TCGCCGCGGCGCTGGACGATCCCCGCAAGGGCGGGCGGCTGCTCATGCAGGCGTTCGACCGGGTCAAGGTGTCACGACCGGGAGCCGTACTGCAGGTGTCCTGCCTGATGGCCGAGTCCGCCCAGCGTGCGTTGCGCGATCTGGTCTCGCCCGCGCACCGCGGCGACGTGCAGTTCCTGGGCCCGGGCAACGTCGATGAACTGCCGGGGCTCTTCGCCCGGGCGGCGGTCTCGGTGCTGCCCTCCCATTGGGAGGCATTCGGCATGGTGGTGCTGGAGTCGATGTCCACCGGCACACCTGTCGTCGGTGCCCGCGACGGGGCGTTACCGGAACTGATCAGCAGGCCGGAAGTGGGGCGGCTGTTCGACACCGACCCGAGCCGGATCGAGCCTGAGAACCTGGACGGCTTGACGCGGGCGCTACTCGAAGGGCTTGATCTCAGCCGGCAGCCGGGCACTGCGCGGAACTGCCGGGCCCATGCCGAGCAGTTCAGTTGGGCCCGTGTCGGTCCTGCCTTTGAGAGCATCTACGAACGGATCATCGCTGCCCGACATGCAGTCCCTTCCGGTGAGGTGTCCTGAGTGCGTATCGCCGTGACGCACCCGTACTGCTGGCCCTACGTTCGACGGGGGTCTGAGCGATTCATGGCCGAACTGGCCGGTTTCCTTACCGCGCGCGGGCACGATGTCATCACCATTTCCAGCAAGCCCGGCCGGGCCACGGTCGAACCGACCCCGGATGGCCTGCGGATTCTCCATCGCCAGTTGTGGCTGCCGATGATGGGCAGGTTCCGCCTTCAGCCTTTCCATACGTTTCTGCCCGGGGCCCTGGCCAGCCTGGCGCGGCACAAGGTCGACGTCGTCCACTGCATGACCTATGTGGATGCCTTTGCCGCCTGCCTGTTGAGAAGGCTCGGTGCCCGCTTCCGCCTGGTCTTCCAGGTTACCGGTCCGGCCGTGCCGTACTGGTTCCCGCGGATTCCTCCCGATCGTTTCATGCTTCGCGGCGCGGTGGCCGGCGCCGATGCACTGGTGGCCCACAGCGAGTTCACGGCTGCCGTGATCCGCGAGCACTACGGGCGCGAACCGCACGTCATTCCGGTGCCGATTGAGCTCGACGCGTTCCCGCTGCGGGAGCGCCCGGCGGAAGGACCTCCGATCCTGCTCCACGTCGGATCCTTTGCCGAGCGGCGCAAGGGCCTGCGGGTGATGCTCCGGGCGTTCGAGCGGGTCCTGAACTCGGTTCCCGATGCGGTGCTGCGGCTGTCGGGGCACATGCCCGACCCGGTACGTCAGGAGGAGATTGAACCGCTGCCGCGGCGCGTCCGCCAGCGCATCGAGGTGCTCGGCGTGGGGGATCTGTACGACGTACCCCGTCTTTACCGCGAAGCCAGCCTGACGGTGCTTCCGTCCATGTGGGAGGGGTATGGCATGGTGGTGGTCGAATCATGGGCTTCGGGAACGCCGGTGGTGGTGACCCATCACGGCGGACTTCCGGAGCTGGTCAATGATCCGGCGCTGGGATGCACATTCGATCCGGGCACGGAGGATCAGGAAACGCTGAATTGCGAGGGCCTGGCCGAAGCGATTCTCAAGACCCTGCCACTGGCTTCGCAACCCGAGACCCGGCTGCATGGGCGGGCCCGGGCGGAAGAATTCACATGGTCGGTGTTGGGCCCGGCGTACGAGCGGCTCTGCAGCGCGAAAGCCATTCGATGAAGGTTCTCATCACCCACGAGCTGTTCGCTCCTGACTTCGCCGGCGGCGGCGAGTATGTCGCCCTGGAGACCGCCCGGGGGCTGCAACAGCGGGGTGTTGACGTCCGCGTGCTGACCACCGGTGACCCGGCGATGACTGATTACGAGGGCATTCCAACCACGCGCCTGCCGATCCATCGCTACCGGCTGAACTTCGCCGCGCGTACCATCGCCGCCCACGCCCGCGACGTTGACCTGGTCCACACCTTCAACTACCACGCCTGCTGGCCCAGCCTCCGCGCCGCCCGTTCGCTCAACAAGCCTGTGGTCTGCCAGATCCTGGGCCTCTTCGGAGAAGCCTGGAAGCGGATGCGTCCACCGGGCATCGCCCGGGTGTGGATGGCCTGGGAGCGGTTTCTGGCCCGCCGCCCGTTCGATCGGGTGATCTGCCCGAGCGACACCTCGCGGGATCTCGCCGTGAGCATGGGTGCCGATTCGCGTCGCGCGGTGGTCAACAATCCGGGCATCGACGTGGACGCCTATCGCCCCACACGCCCCAAGGAGGACGTGGTGCTCTTTGTCGGCAAGCGCGAGCGGCGAAAGGGTATCGGCGAGGTGTTTGAGGTGGCCCGGCGGTTGCCTCACGTTCGCTTCGAGCTCTTCGGCTGGGACGGTGACCATCTGCGTGCCACCGCACCGCCCAACGTCGACTTTGTCGCCTTCGAGCGCGGCCCGCCGCTGCGCCGCGCCTTCGCCCGGGCCAGGATCTTCCTCTTTCCCTCCCATGCCGAGACCTTCGGCATCGCCGTCGCCGAGGCCATGGCCGCGGGTTGCGCCATCGTGTCCACGGTTCCGCTTCCCTTTGAGGGCGCGCGTGTCGCGGTGGGGGACGTGGAGGCCATGACCGCCGCCGTCGACCGGCTCTGGGGGGACCGGGCGTGCTGTACGCGAATGGGCCAGGTGAATCAGGACTGGGCCGGGTACTACACCTGGTCGCGCTACACTGACACGCTTCTGGAGGTGTACCGTGGCGTGCTGGGGAGTTGAGGACTACGCCAGGCCCGCGAACAGCTCCGGCCGATCCTTCCGGATGGCCAGGTAGTTGGCCCCTCGAAAGTCCTCATGCCCGAATTCGTACTCCCGGAACTCGACGTAATCGGGGTACACCTTGCCGAGCCGGTAGCCGCGGGTGCTAAGAAACTCGTAAAAGTCACGGAGCAGGAACTTGGTCAGGATGCTGACCTGCCCGTACTCGAACTGGATCACGTCGACCCTGCCCCCGCGGATGGTCTCATCGAGACCCTGCAGGGCCCCGGCCTCGGCCCCCTCGACGTCCAGCTTCAGCAGGTGGATGCGTTCGACCCCGTGTTCGCGCACATACTTGTCGCCGGGAATGACATGACCCGTGGCCCGGCGGCTTTCGAATTCGTGAGGATAATCAACCATGGTGGTGATCGTGTTCACGCCCGGGTAGTAATTCAGCTCGAGATCCTGCTCGCGATCGAACAGCCCGAAGGGGTTGCGCTTCAGCCGCGGCAGATCCGCCGTTCGGCGGGCCAGCTCCTCGTACGTTTCCGGCAGGACTTCGAAGCAGTGAACAGTCGCCTGGGGAAAGGCTTCGTGGGCGAGCCGGGCCCAGTCCCCGACGTTGGCTCCGACGTCAAAGACGCAGGTGAACGGGTGGCGGGCCAGGGCCTTCAGCACTAGGCCTTCGCCATTGCTCGAGAAGTCGTAGTTGCTGTCGCTCTCGTACCGCTCCAGGAATCGCCTGGCTTTGCCGGCCGCATAGCGGACCAGGGGTGAGCGGCGATGATTGGCGACCCAGCGACCGAGCATGCGCGTCTCCGATGACAGGCGGCAGGGGGGCGGGCCTACGTCCAGTCGCCTCCCGCGCCGGTGAGACCGGCGTTCGCGTATTGTCGCCATCTCGCATCTGAGCACAAGGTCGGCGGATTGGCTGATGGATTGAGGCGTGCTATCATCACGCCGTCCTGACGGAATGGGAGGAGAGCCCGGCGGCGTGTCCCTGAAACCTGATCAACATCCGCCCCTGGTCTCCGTGGTCGTACCCACCTTCAAGCGGGCCGACAGCGTTCGACTGACCATGGGCGCGCTGGTCTCGCAAGACCTGCCGCCGGAGAAGTACGAGGTGCTGGTGGTGGACAGCACGCCGGACGACAGCGTCGAGCGGATCGTCCGCGAGTTCCAGGAGCGGGCATCCTGCGTGCTCGCTTACCATCGGAAGCAGCCGGAAGGCGGCGCCGCCTCGCGCAACCTGGGCGCCCGCCATGCCCGCGCCGAACTGATCGCCTTCACCGACAGCGACTGCATGCCGACGCCCGGCTGGCTGTCCGCGGGGATGGCGGCCTTGGAGGACGGCGTGGGCATTGTCCAGGGGCGGGTACTTCCCGACCCGAACGGCATCCCCGGCTTTTTGAAGTATTACCCCACCGTTGAGCGGGAGAGCCACATCTACGAGTGTGCCAACGTGTTCTACCGCCGCGCGGCCTTCGAGCAGGCCGGTGGGTTCAGCCCTGAATTCGTCGAGCGCGACCTCCAGGTTTTTGGTGGAGAAGACGTCGACCTGGCCTGGCGGGTGAAGCGGCTCGGGTGGCAGACCCGGTTCGCGCCCGCTGCTCTCGTCCACCACGAAGTCCGGCCCATATCCTTCAATGCGTGGCTGGTGATCCGCCCGATGCTGATCTGGCCGCTGCTGGTCAGGCGGTTCCCCGAGTTGAGACAGTTCATGTTCGCCCGCTATTTCTACGATCGCGAGCAGGCGGCGCTGGTGACCGGCCTGGTCGGGACGCTGCTGTCGTTGATTCATCCCCTCTGGCTGCTGCTCTGGATTCCCTACATACTGGCGCGGTCAGGCGGCCGATCACGGCTGCTCAGGGGACCGCTGCGCCCGCTCAAGGCGCTGGTCTACCTGCCCCGAGATCTCGTCTCCTGCTACCTGCTTTGTCTCGGGAGCATCCGGGCCCGAAGCTTCCTGCTGTGAGCCGACTGATCTGGACCCGATGTTCAGGTCGTGTCGATCGAATCGACCCCATCAAGGCCGGGCTCCCGGCGCGTGGTGTCGGGGGTCGTCCACGGGCGGCATCAGGTGGCCAGGCGCCGTCGGCCATCGCCCTCGGCGATGGAGAGACGCATGGCCTGATGTCGGGTCTGGCGACGGTAGCGGCTGGGGGTCAGACCGGTTTCGGCGTGAAAAACCTGGCTGAACCAGTCGGCGTTGGCGTGGCCGCTTTCGTAGGCAACCCGCTTGATCTGCCAGTTGGTCTCGGCGAGAAGCTTCCTGGCCCGCTCGATGCGCTTGTTGGCGATGTGCCGGTGCATGCGCATGCCCATCTGCTCGGAGAAGAGATGGGCCAGGTAGGTGGCGTTGATGCTCAGCTCCTGGGCGATCCGCTTCACGTTGACGCTTGGATCGGCGAAGTTCCGCTCGATGAACTCGAGGGCGGCACGCACCTGCGGGTGCAGCGGCTTGCCGTTGCCGGCGGCGGCTGCCCGGAGGGCCTCGCCGCCCAGCCACCTGGCGATCCACTCGTTACGGCTGGTCAGGAACTGGTCGGACAGAAGTTCGAGCAATTCGACATGGCGCTCGAACTCCGTTTCGGTCATGGGCTGGTTGCAGACCACCTGGCAGACGGCCAGGCAGCGATGCTTCCAGGTCAGGGGGACGATGGCACACCACATCCCGTGTGTACAGCGATGATAGTGAACCTCGGTGCCTTCACGGATCTGCTGGAGATGGGCCTGCCAGGTTTCGCCGCAGAGTGCGCTGCCCTTGTGCTCGCGGCAGGCCGGGTGCAGCGGGGAGGAGCAGGGTCCGACCTCGCTGGAGACGCCGGGCAACTCCATGGGAGCGATGACTGCGAGCAGCCCGGTCATGCGCTCGAACCGGGCCAGTGCGGTGGTGGTGTAGTCTCGGATAAAAACATCCGCCGAGGGCTCCTCGTCGGTCGGACCCGGGGGAACCCTGGTGGATACGGCCTTGAACCGGACGGCGGACATGGAGCACCTCCACTGTTGTTATCAACTACCAACCAAGTATACCTCAAGATGGTGAAAATCGCCAAGGGGATTGTTTCAAATCCGGACATCGCGGGGCGCGGATGAGAACGCAGGAATGCCGAGTGAAGAGAATTCCGTGTGGCTTGATCCGGCGGGGTCAGGTGGTGCCGAGCAGCTCCCGGGCCTTGGCCCCGATATCAGGTGCTTTCAGCAGCGTCTCCCCGATCAGCAGGGCCCGGGCCCCGGCACGCACCACGCGATCCACGTCGGCGGGGGTCTGGATGCCGCTCTCGGAGACCAGGATCAGATCCTTGGGGACCAGCGCGGACAGGGCCGTGGTGGTGCCCAGGTCCGTCTGCTGGATCTTCAGGTTGCGATTGTTGATGCCCAGCAGGCAGCGCCGTCCGCAGGGCAGGCCGATCACTTCCTGGACGGCGGCGAGGGTCTGGGCTTCGTGGACCTCGAGCAGGGTGGTCATGCCCAGGTCGTGGGAGAGCTCCAGGAAGTCGCGCATCCTGGCGACGTCCAGGACCTCGCCGATGAGCAGGATGGCGTCGGCACCGGCACAGCGGGATTCGTACACCTGGTACGCGTCGATGATGAAGTCCTTGCGCAGCACGGGCAGCGGCACCACCTCCTTGACCTGCTCGAGGTACTGGAGGCGGCCGTCGAAGTAGACTTCGTCCGTCAGCACGCTCAGCGCGCTGGCGCCCGCCTGGTGGTAGATCCTGGCCATGCCGGGCGGGTCCAGGTCGGGTCGGATCAGCCCGGCGGAGGGGGACTTGCGCTTGATTTCCGCGATGAGATGGGCCTTGCCGACCGGCGGGACGGCGAGGGCGGCGTGAAAATCGCGCGGCGGCGGCGCGTCCTTGAGGGATGCCCTGAGTTCGTGCAGCGGTCGACGGGCCCTGGCCCGGGCCACTTCGCCGCGCTTGGTCTGGAGAATGTCGTCCAATATATTGCCCACGCTTGGTGCTCCTTCATGAAAGCACCTGCATTATGCGGAAGGCGGGCGCCTCGGCAAGGCGGCGTGCGGCCTGTTGGAGCGTGCCCTGCCCGGGAATGTGCCTGATGATCTCCCCCCTGGACGCCGTGGATGATGTGCTCATGATCGGGGGGGCGATCGTTCTGGGCACCTTCGCGGTATGGGCCTGGCGGCG
>CAYVVX010000301.1:0-4224 GCA_964455315.1 uncultured Planctomycetales bacterium
GGATCGAAGCAGCCACTCCCGTCCGGGTGCGGCACCGCCACGGCCAGGAACCGGCGGGTTTCCCGGTCGGCATGGGTTTCTGCCTTCATCCGGGCCAGGGGGTCGGGAAGCCTGATACGAGCCAGCAGGTCAATCTTGTGGGCCTTCAGCCGCTCCCGCAGGGCGGGGGTGATGGCCGACTTCGGGGTAACTGCGAGCTTGTCGCCCTTGACCTGAACCCGCATGCCCCCCTCGGTCAGGTCCGCCAGCAACTGATCGAGCCCGCTGGCGGACATCAGAAGACCTCCTCGTCTTCGGACGAGGGTTCTGACTCCTCGCCACTGGTGACTGGATGACAGGTTGACAAATTGACGGGTTGCCGGGGGGCCTGAGGATCTTCGCCGACCCTGTCGTCCGCGCTCTGCGTGTGCAGCCGGAACTCCTCTGGGCGGGGCCCGGGGCCATCGCGGGTCTGCTGCTCCCAGTAACCGAGACCAGCCTCTACCAACTCCTGCAGTGCTTCCCTCGCACCGTCGGCGGTCTTGAAACGCCGGAATTGATGGCGCAACAGCTCCCGAATCGTGATCGCGCCCCCCTGCCCTCGGATCCACTCGGCGAGCTGCCGCTGGTCACGTTGAGTATCTTTCTCGGCAAGCACCCCGTAGATGCGCTCCGCTTCACGCTTGCACCAAGTGGCGAGACCTATCCCGGCCCGAACACTGTCAGCATCCACCTCAGCCTGTGCACCAGCAGGCAGTTCTCCCGCCGCCCACCGGATAAAGTGAATGACTAAGGTCAATCTCGCCGCGTACCCCTGCAGCTTGGACCACGCCGCGGCCAGGTCGCCGGTCAGCCCGGCCATCTCGATTTCGTGCTCATCGTAGAATTCCTCCCATATGTCGACCGCCTTGGGCGCGAGCCTTGCCTCATGGGGGCGGGGATCGCCTTCTGTGTCAAAGTCCATAACTAGCTCGTACAGCTGATCAAAGACACTCTGGACTGCCTCTTGAATGGCGGGATCGATGTGGGGCTCGATGTTCTTCCACTTGTGTGGTTTGCGCGGCGGATACGCAAACAAAAACCGCGCCGCCAGTCCGTTCTCACGGTGCTCTATACCGAGACTCCTGGCCAACACTCCCGGCTGGATTCCACCCACAATGCTGAGTGATGCGCGGGGGATCAAGATCCGCTTGTGCTCGCCCGTCTTGCGATCAACGCTCATGGATCGCGCGTTGAACATCTGCAGGTACTGGCTGACATCGCCGCCCATGCGCTGCGCGTAGCGATCGAGATTGCCCATGAACCCCGACAGCTCGTCGCAAATGAGAATCAGTCCGCGCTCTTGATTGAAGAGCCGTACCATCAAGGCTTCGACCGTGGTTTCCCGGCAGCAAAAGCATCTGAGAACTGGTTCCGTGGGTCTGTCGTCCCTCGCATCGCTCTTCTTAGAGTTCATCCACGCCTCAAGTTGCTGTTTGTACTGGTCAACCTCTAAATTATACTCCTTAGTGGCTTGCCGGTCCCGCTTCTCAACCGCCTCCAGGGCCGCCGCTAGGGCGGGGCTCTTCTTGGTGCCCGACTCCCCGACCAGCGCAACCCAGAGGATGCATGGCTCCGTCCACGCATCGGTCAGGCGGATGCACCAGGTATTACCGATCGCCGATGCGATTCCCGCCAGCAACGGAAGGGCGAGGTAGGACTCATCGCAGCCGATGGCGCCGGCGATCGCCGTGACGAAACTGCGACCCGGCTCGGGGAGGAGGTGGACGGGGAAGGGCTTGAACGGCGCAACGGGCCGGGCCTTGGGCTTGCGCTTGGAGGCCTCGCCCGCCTTCGTCTTCTGAGATTCTGAGAGTCTCACCAGATGGTCTTGGCGGGGCGTGCCGTTCTTCATCGCCGAGGCGACGGCCTTGGCCAGACCCTTGTCGTCCAGGGGCGGCAGGTTCCGATGATTCCACGGACGGAGCAGGTCTAGGATTTGGGCCTCGGAGAGCCGTAATCCTGACTCGGTCACGAACGCCGCGAGGTGACCCGCCAGGTTAAATGCAGCGCTATTCCGCCTTCCTTGCTCCACCCCCCCCGCATTGGTGACATAGCGCGTCGCAGCGAGGAGCAACTTGTTGAGACCATTGCCATTGTGCCCGTTGGGGCAGGCGGGCGGGGGTAACGACGTCGTTCGAGGGTTGAGGATGATGTCAAGCAGCCAGTCGGGCATTGGCGCTGGCTCCCATTCCCTCCAGTCCTCTGGCCACTCGTAACTCCCCCCGCTCGCGTGCACGCTCGGCGGGGCGACGATGTAGCCGCCATCACCCCGGACATCGATGCCGGGCTGTATTCCCGTTCGATTGCCGGTTTTCTCCCCGGGGTGCTTGTAGATCAGGTGCCGGCCACCCCCGCCGGTTTTCGTTTCCAGTGTCGGCGCTTCCCCCTGGGCCGCGACGAGTTCGGCCCACGAATCCACCCCGCCCTTGTCCAAATCAATGTCGATTACCACGATGCCGGCGACCGCGCCGGTCGCAATGCCGATGTTGCTGTCAGGCCATGTGTCCCACCATCCCGCAATGGTCTCAGGGTCACTCTTCGCACCCTTCACGCCGTTGGGGATTCGAGGGTGCTTGCCGGGACTGCTGCAGCCGGTTCTTCCACAAGAGCATCTCCCGTCAAGGACGGCGTGAAGTGGCAGCACCGGCCAGCCGCGCCTGCCATACCCGTGAGCGAAACGCAGCAGTTCATTCGGGGGTGAGTTCACGGGGTCCCCCCTTCAGCCTTCGCGGCCAGCCATTCCTTGAGTTGGTCGACGGAATAGACCACGCGGCGGCCAATGTGAACACATGGGATTTCCCCGCGGTTCGTCATCTCCCACAGCAGTCTCCGCCCGATCCGCAGGGCGACGGCAGCCTCCCTTGGCCGCAGGGCCAGTACCGGCAGCACGGGTGTGAGGAGCTCAATCGAGGTGGGCTCAGTCCGCATTACTGCCCCCCTTCTTTACGTACGGCCGCCTGTGGATGATTCTGACTTTCACGCCCAGACGTTCCAATTCGCGGCGTGCCTTAGCTGCGAGCTCGAAGTCGCTTCTGTGCAGCGCCAGCTCAAGCATCACGAACCACGCGACCGGGGAGTCCTCCGCTCGGTCGCGGCCATGAGGTGAATCGTGTCCATTCGGCATAGGTCAATCTCCTGTAAGGAGCTTTGACAAATGGCCGTGGGGAGCGCGAGGGTAGCGCTGTCGATTGAGGGATGTCCGTGTCTGACAGGAGTTTTGCTGCGGGAGGGGTAACCGAAAAGGTAACCTATGGGGTAATTGAGTAGCGGGTCTGACCTGCGTTTCTGGCCCAAAAACGCGATTCTGGCATCTGTGAGCCGGTCAAATGGTGCGCCGAGATAGCTTCGGGCTACCTTCGATCCTCGTTTTTCGATCAAAAACGCGGTTTTCGAGGCTCCGGACCCCCTAATCAATTACCCTATGGGAGGATGATGTCAGCGGCGGCGTGATAATGTAGGAAACGAGCCGGCTTGAAAAGGCACGGCTGTCGGGGCAACGGGGATGGCTGGCCAGGACGGGGAGGCGAAGCTCCCCCCGCCAAGCACCGAAGAAGACGGCTTCCTCGAAGAAGACCCAGGCGAAGAAGACAGAGTTTTCAAACCGGCCGATTCGGCACAGTTTCAGGACGGCGTTGACAGATGAGGTTACTCATCCTCCCGGTCGCGCTTCCACGCTTCGATGGAGCCGGTTGTGCCGTCTTTTTGGCCGATGGGAAGTGTGCCTCTTCGGTCCTTCATCATCGCCTTCACGTTCTTGTATCTCTTCAGTCGGTGCAAGCTCTTGACGTGACATCCGACTGCTTCGGCGATCTGCTTGTTGTTCCATTCAGGATGGTCAGTCAGTACGGCGAGCGCCTTGGCCTCCAAACTAAGTCGTGTGGCCTTGTGTGGGCTCGGTGGATGATCACCAACCCCGGATTTGCTTAGCTCGACCTGGATCGCCGTCTGGATCTGGGGCAACAGGATTTCAAGGCAATCCGCCGCCGTAAGCATGCCGTCGTAGCAGCGCGGGTCCTGCTCGAAAGCCGCGAATCGCCCGCCCTGTGTGACGTAGGTGCGCAGCTCGCTCAGGTACGCGGCGAGGCCTCCGGGGCATTCGATTGGACTGACCCGGTCCCACTCGGCATGTTCACGGATCGGCCCCAATGCTGCCGCGAGAGCATCGGAAACCTGACGAACGATTCCTTTGACCCGCTCCGGGTA
>CAYVVX010000301.1:4234-5304 GCA_964455315.1 uncultured Planctomycetales bacterium
CGGGCGAATCGTCTCGCGGCGTGGAGCCTCCATATAGGGCATAATTGGTTGCCACCAACCGCGGGATGACTCGCAGGGCCCAGACCAGCCGGAATCGCCAATCGCCCTCGACGGGCATTGGCATTCTAGCGGTCAAGTCCAGGAGTCTGCTGACCAAGGGGGCGACGAAGTGCGAGACGTGGTTGGGATCGAAGGCGTCGTTGCTCGAGTCCGCCATCCTGCACCTACCCACCGGGCCGAATCGGCGGCGCGGGCGGTAGGTGCATCGCCGGCGCCGGCCGATCCGTCGGGACGGGTAATTACTCCGTCATCCCGGTGGGGGTAGGATGGGGATTTTGGGGAAGGAAGTCAAGTCGGCGCGGCCTCCATCATTACCGCCTCTCTGGAAAAAGTGCGAGATTGCTCTTGCTGCCCCCTCGGCACCCTCGGTATGCTGATTCTTGGCGTTCCGGCGGCCAGCCTGCACTTCTACGGGACGCGGGAGGCAACCACTCGGCGCGAGATCCCGTCGTGCTCATGATGCTGGCCAGGTCAATGGGCAGATGTCAGTCGCGCCCGAGGTAACAAGGGGAAGCACATGCGGGCAGCCAATCTCGTGTTCGTCGGCGCCGTCGGCCTCCTGGTCGTGGCCGGTACATCTTGGGGTGAACCGTACTTCACGGGCCTGGGAGGTCCACCGGTCTTCCATGACACCCGCCCGTTCGCGCTCTCCGCGGACGGCGAGGTGGTGGTGGGGTATGGCCCGACCGACCAGGGATTTCAGGCCTTCAAGTGGACACCCACCCAGGGCGTGATGCCCCTGACCGATCTGACCATGCCGGCGGAGTCCAATCAGGGTTGGGGCGTGTCCGGGGACGGCCAGGTGATCGTGGGCGGCATCACCTCCCCGTCCCGCCAGGAGGCCTTCCGGTGGACCGCCGGAACCGGCTTCGTCGGCTTGGGTGATTTGGATGGTGGGTCGGACATCAGCACGGCCGTGGGCGTCTCTGCGGACGGCAGCGTGGTGGTTGGACTTGGCCGCTCCGCTGAGGGCTATGAGGCGTTCCGGTGGACGGAGGCTGACGGCATGA
>CAYVVX010000301.1:5404-6870 GCA_964455315.1 uncultured Planctomycetales bacterium
TTCTACGCCGTTGAGGCGCTGGGGGTATCCGCCGACGGGTCGGTGATCGTCGGCAGGGGCGACAATGGTGCCTTCATCTGGGACGCGACCAACGGGGTGCGCGTGCTCGCCGCCGTGCTGGCCGACGAGTACGGCTTCAACGTGGCGGGGTGGCAATTGAGTGAGGCGAGGGCTATCACTCCCGACGGCTCGACCATTGTTGGGCTGGGCAGGAACCCATCCGGCGCGGTCGAGGGCTGGTACGTGCGCCTACGCGACCCGCCCGAACCCCTTGGCCTGGTTTCCGCCGTGTCGCGCAAGCAGCATCCCCCCGGCGGCACTATCGTCGGCGATGTCGATGTCCTGGCCGGAGGTGTGGAGTGCCGGGCCGGAGGGCTCAGCACGCTGGTGCTCGGGTTTGATGGCGTTGTCAGGTCAACGGGACTGGCGGACGTTGACTGCGGACATTTTGTGCTGAGCAGAGGTGAATGCACCTCCGTGAGCGGCAGTGGGACTGACACCCTGGCGGTCATGATTGCGGATGTGCCAGCGGATGGCTGCATCTCCGTGGGCATCCAGAACATCAAGGCCCTGAACGGCGGCGCCTTCGCCGGGCCGAATGAGATCCACGTTCGCACGCTGCTTGGAGACCGCAACGGCGATGGCGTGGTCAATATCGTGGACCTGAACGAGGTCAAGCGGTCGTTGTTCCAGCCTACACCAGACACGTTCCGGTCCGACATCAGCGTCGATGGCGTCATCAACATCGCAGATCTGAACGCGGTGAAGGGCAACCTGTTCGCGACCGTGAGTTGTCCGGAGGGCGAATAGTGTGGGCTGGTGCCGTGACGCCCTGCACCGGGGTAACGAGCGATTGGAGCGATGGTGGTGAGACAGATGGGACGTATGGCGATAGTTGTCGGGTGCACGATCAGACTGGTTGCAGATTCTGCGCTCGCGGTTGAAATCGAGACTGTGCTGGTGGGCAATACGGGCAACGCTGGTGAGCTTTCTAGTCCGGGGCCGGGCGGCGAGGCGCCTGATCGCATCTGCGGCTTCGTCGACTACACGTACAACATCGGCAAGTACGAGGTGACGGCTGGTCAATATGCCGAGTTCCTGAACAAGGTCGCCGGCGTTGACATCTACGGACTGTACAACACTGGCATGGCGAACACCGCCTACGGTAGCGGGATCACGCGGAGCGGCACTGGGACCGCGGACGACCCCTACACCTACTCGGTAGCATCGTCCCACATCAATCGGCCGGTAAACTACGTGAGCTACTGGGACGCCTGCCGGTTCGCCAACTGGCTGCACAACAACCAGCCGACGGGTGCCCAGGGCGCGGGCACGACGGAGACGGGGGCCTACACGCTCAACGGCTACAATGGGGACGATGGCCGGACGATCCAGCGCAACGCCGGCTGGAAGTGGGCGGTGACCAGCGAGGACGAGTGGTACAAGGCGGCATACCACAAGAACGA
>CAYVVX010000302.1:0-1431 GCA_964455315.1 uncultured Planctomycetales bacterium
GAAATCGATCCGCCCGCCGTCTCCGGAGTCCTTGCTCAGGTTGTCGCGGATGACCTCGGTGGCGACGCGCTGCCCGTTCGCATACACTTTGAGCCCCGCGGCCTTACCCGAGCCGTCGTAGGTCACCGCCACGTGCGACCACTCGTTGATGGCGATCGGCTCGCGGGTCTTGACCACCGCACAGCAGCCCGGCCACTCGCGGACCACGCGCCAGGACAGTCGCCCATCCTCCAGGAGGAGGTAGTAGCCATTGTAGTTGGGGTCGAAGCCCTTGGAGTTGTGGAAGACCAGCTCCTGCGGCACCAACCGCCCCGGCTTGATCCAGAACGCCACCGACACCGGGTCTTCCATGTGCTGCGCGCCGGCATGGGTGAAGCTGACCGTGTCGTCGCCGGTGAACTGGATGCCCTGACCGGTCACGCCGGTGACGAAACTGTTGGCGGCGTTGAAGGTGCCCGGCTCGTCGGGATTGGCGGCGTTGCGGAGCTTGCCGTCGACGGCCTGCTCCAGGTCGTAAGAACCCTTCAAATCGACCGGCAGCGGGAAAGCTTCCGCGGCCTTGTCCAGCCACTGCTGGAAGATCGCCTCGCGCCCACGGATGGTCTCGGCGAGCTTCACTGCGGCAGCCTGGATGGCCCTGGTCTGTTCGGCGAGGGCCTTGTCCTGCTCGGGGGTGGTCAGGTAGAGCACCGGGTTGGGCAGGATGACCCCGTTGCCGTGAAGCAGGCCCCACTCGTCGATGCTGTTGACGAACGCGCCCAGCGAGTAGTAGTCGCGCTGGGTGATGGGGTCGTACTTGTGGTCGTGGCAGCGGCAGCACTCCATGGTCAGGCCCATGAGCGCGGTGCCGATGGTGTGGATGCGGTCGGAGATGCCGTCCTGGCGGAATTCCTCGGGGACGCTGCCGCCCTCCTGGGTCTTGCGATGAACGCGCAGGAACGCGGTCGCCACGCGCTGGTCGCGGGTCGCGTCGGGCAGCAGGTCGCCGGCGAGCTGGTCGGTGATGAACTGGTCGTAGGGCAGGTTCTGGTTGAACGCCTTGATGACCCAGCCGCGGTAGGGCCAGGCCTCGGTGTCGCGGTCGGACTGGTACCCATACGAGTCGGCGTAGCGGGCGGCGTCCAGCCAGTGGACGGCGCGCTGCTCGCCGTAACGCGGCGACGCCAGCAGGCGGTCGACCACGCGCTCGTGGGCGCCGGCGGACTGGTCGGCGAGGAACTCGTTTATCTCGCGCTGGGTCGGCGGCAGGCCGGTCAGGTCGAAGGTGACGCGGCGCAGCCAGCGCTCCCGCGAGGCCGGCGGGGCGGGACGCAGGGCGCCGGCCTCGAGCTTCGCCAGGATGAACCGGTCGAGGTCCGCATGGGCCCAGGCGGTGTCGCGCACCGCGGGCACTGCCACCTTTTCGGGCAGCTCGCGGAAAGCCCAGTGCTT
>CAYVVX010000302.1:1441-6862 GCA_964455315.1 uncultured Planctomycetales bacterium
ACTCGGCGCCCTCGGCGATCCAGCGGCGGAGGGCGGTCTTTTCCGCCTCGGTGAGCGTCCGCCTGGTCCGCACCGGTGGCATGCGGTCGGACTCATCCTCGGCGAAGATGCGGGCGACGAGTTCGCTCTGCTCCGGCTTGCCGGGGACGATGGCAAAAGTGCCGCCGAGATCCTTGAGCGCCTCGTCGCGGATGTCCAGGCGGAGGTCGGCCTTGCGGGCGTCACCGTCCGGCCCGTGACAGGCGAAGCACTTGTCGGAGAGGATCGGTCGGACGTCGCGGTTGAAGTCGAGCCGGCCGTCGGGAGGAGCGGCGCGGAGCGGGCAGGGGTTCACCACCAGCGCCATCGCAGCGCAAAGGGCTAACCTGTTCGTGCGCATGCCCATGCCGTCACGTCTCCCGGTTCGCCTAAGGTGATATGAGACCGATCCGCCGGCACTCCGACCTTCCCCAGATTACGCAATTCCGGCTCCAGGGGCAACGCGGGAGCGGGCCATGCTGAAGTTATCGGGTCTGGCCGGGTCGGAGTTTTGGAGTACGGGCCGGCCATCGGCGGTTGGGCACAGTTTCTTTGCCACTCATCGCTGGAAGGGCCACACCTTGGGGAAATCTTTCCCATAGCGGGCCAGCAGGGCCTGCGGGTCGTTGTCGAGGACGTAGATCTTGCCGTGGATGGTCTTGCGCTCGCGGGGGGCCAGGCTGCCCACGTTGAAGTCGTTGTGGATGCAGATGATGATCCCCTGGAACAGCTCGTGGGTGCGGTCGAAAGCCATCGCGAGAATCTTGTTGTTGTCAGCGGAGACGGCGCCGACCAGGCCGTTCACCGGCCTGGTCTGGCTGATCGGGCGGGGGTTCACGTCGTTGAGGTTGACGCCGGCGGGGACGTAGACCTGCCCGGGGACGTAGCGGGCCTTCATCTCGCGGTGGGTGTCGCTCATCCAGGTGAAGCCCTGGTCGGTGAAGATGAAACAACGCTCGAAGTAGTCGTCCTGGCCGCGGCCGGTGAAGCCGCCGACGCGCATGCACGGCTGGGCCCAGTCGAGAGGCACGGTCTCGTCGCTGAGGTTTTCCACGACGATGCGGATGTCGACGTTGTCCTTTTCGGCGGTGAGATGGTGGTCCATCCTGACCTTGCCGTCGATCATGGTGCGCAGGGCGATGGTCTTGCCGGCGGGATCCTGGCTCAGCAGCTCGGTGTGCGAGGGCAGGGTGGTCTCCAGCCAGTCGCGGTCGGTGCTGCCCGGGCGGCAGTAGGCTTCCAGGTACCAGGTCTCAATGCCCTCCGCGGGCAGGTCGGGCGAGTGCATGGTCAGCATCTCGTCCTTCCAGGTGATGGTCAGGCCGTGCCGCGACGGCTGCTGGCAGGCGATGGCGAAGAGGGGAAGCATGAGTGCGAAGAGGTGCAATCGGTTCATGGGTGAGCTCCGCAAGGGGCGAACTTCTTCTGACCAGCGGATGGAAAGACTACCGCAACCCGGCGGCAGCCGCGAGGTCTGCGGGTGGCATGGTCAGGCGTACTCCCCTGGCCGTGGCGCTGGTGGAGCAACCCCGCGCCTTGTCCACGGCCTGATGAGTCCATCAGGCCGTGAGACCCTTCTCCCGGGCTGTCCCGGACCCATCGTGCGAACACTCATGGTGCGGGTTCGAGGCGGATGTGGTCAATGCCGACCACCGGCGAGCCGTCGAGGATGACGGTGAGCCTGCCGTCGACGGCCTCGGCGACGCCGAGATCGAGATAGGGCACCTCGCGCTCGTGGCCTTCCATGCGCTGCATGAGGGCCTGCTGGCCGCCTTCCAGCTCGATCCGCAGGGTGCCTTCGATGATGTTGCCGACCGGCTTGAGATGGAGGCGGTAGCTGCCCGGCGCGGGCACGGGGATGTTCAGCCGCAGCGGCTTGCCGCCGGTCTCGACGCGCAGCCAGCCGCCGCCCTGAAAACCGGCGCCGAGGCTGGCGGTGATCGCCCGGGCGGGGATTTCGCGGCGGAGCAGGTCCGGCTCCAGTTCGGTACCGTCGACCTCGACGATGGCCGGGGAAGTCGCGGGCTGCGTGGTGGCCGGTGGATGGGGGCGGGGGTGATTGTCCTGGTCGAAGGGCAGCAGTTCGCGCTGCGCGATGGGCTCGGTCTGGTACCAGTAGGCCACGCTGGAGTAGTCGTTGACGGCCGAGCCGCCGAAGAGGTGCTCGATGGTGACGCGGAGGCGCTGGCGGAAGCGGACCGGGTCGGCGATGTGCCAGCGGTACACGGTGGTGAAACTGCCGCCGTCGGCCCGTTTCTCCAGCAGCGGGGCTCCGTAGAAGGGGTAGCTGAAGGACTCGTTGTAGCCCCAGGCGTTGCAGAAGTAGTCCTCCGAGCCGGTGCCGATGATGCTCGGGGTCGCGTCGTCGTCGATGAAGATCATGTCGTCGCCCTCACCCCACCAGCCGCCCGGCTGGGCGTCGATGAACAGGGCACAGCCGACGTAGTGGCCGGTGCCGGCGGTGTCGAGGATGACGTAGTTGTCCGCGCCGGTGGTGTTGCCGGTATGCGACTGGGAGCGCAGTTCCCTGTCCCTTCGATAGAGGGCGTGGAACAGCCCCTGGTCCGGCGGCATCGGCCCCAGCTCGTAGTCGATGTTGTAATACACGCGGCGGATGGAGCGCAGGGAGTTGTTGACCAGTTCCACGCGGGCGTGGCGCTGGAAGGGCATCGGCCAGTAGCAGTTGAGGGCCCTGCTGTTGATGCCCACGGCGATGGGCAGCGACTCGACGGTGTATTGTCGGGCGTGCCCGAGGGCGAAGAAGTCGCCCAGCGGCACTTCGACCGACGGCACGGCGCTGTGTTCCCAGAAGATCCGCAGGGTCAGGTCGCGGAGGAACGTGGGGTGGTTGGGGAACGGGCCGATGGTGAACCAGAGGTGGGTGATCCGGCCGGGTCCGTCGATGTCGAGAAGGGTGTGTGTCGCCCCCGGAGCGAAGCTCTCGATGTTGTCGACGTTGCCGCCGGTGAGGTCGTGGCTGGAGGCGCGATGCGAGCTGCGCTCGACGACGGTGGCGAGATCATCGAGCGGCGACGAGGCCGGCGCGGACGTGGCGAGGACCAGGGTGAAGAGGGCGGGGATCGCGCGGCGCGTCATGCGGCATCTCCGGTCGAATCTGACGGCGGATCCTGATGCGGGCGCGGATTATACACGTGTGTGGACGTGGGGGAAGGATTCGCCGAACTGCCGGGTGGGGTCAGAGCAGTTGGCCGTGGGCCACCATGATGCAGTGGTCCATGACTACGGCCAGCCCGGCGTCGCGGGCCTTCTTCGCGGCGGGTTCGTGGACGATGCCGGACTGCATCCAGACGGCCCTGGCCCCGGTCGCGATGGCGTCCTCGATGACCGCGGGCACATCCTCAGGTTTGCGGAAGATGTCCACGATGTCGATCGGCCCGGGCACGTCGCGCAGGTTCGCGTAAGCCTTCTCGCCGAGGGTTTCGCTGATGACCGGGTTGACCGGGATGATGCGGTAGCCCTGCTGCTGGAGGTAGGCGGCGATGCGGTGGCTGGGCCGGTCGGGCTTGTCGGACAGACCGACCACGGCGACGGTGCGGGCATCCTGGAGCATGCGGCGGATCGTGCTGTCGTCAGGGTTCTGGAACGGGGTGTCGGGCATGATGGGCCTCATCGAGCGAAGGATCAGATGATGATTCTCCGTTCATGATAGGGGTCAGAAGCCCATCAGGACAGGGATGCGATTCACTCTTTCTCCGCAGTCAGTCGATCCGGCGGCACAAAGGTGAACGTGCCGGTGGTGCGGTAGTTGTGGAGGTCTTCGAGCAGTCGGCCCGAGTGGATGTATGCCTTGAGCACGCCGGGACAGTTGGTGGTCCCGGGGCTGACGTCCATGTGCCCGGCGATGTCGGTGTCGGGGATGTGCAGGTCGGCCGACAGCCACGCGAGCAGGGCGATGAGCGCGCGGTATTGCGGCTCAAGCAGCGGCTGGGTGGTCAGGTCGCCGTTGACGCAGATGCCCACGTGTCCGTTGACGTCGTAGCCGGTGTTGGTGTCGGGAGCGTAGCCGAGGTCGCGTCCGGCGAAGATGTCGCCCTGGCGGTCGATGACGAAATGGTAGGGCACGTCGCCCCAGGGCTTGTCCATCAGGCTGAAGCGGAGCAGGCCGCGCATCTTCTGCGGGCCCGGCGTGGCGCCGTCATCCTTCACGCCGGCATGATGGACGGTGAGCCGGCGCGGGGTGTGCTCGCGGAGGCGGTCGAGGAACGGTTCGCGGTCGGCCCAGTCGGAGCGCGGCGTGATGACGGGCCTGGGGGGTGCGGCCGGGAGCGTTGACTGCTGCGGCTGGGTGGTCGCGGGATGGTTCGGCGTGTGGCAACCGGCGACGGCGAGCAGGGCGACCAGCAGGCCGCAGGCGGCGATGTCTCGGTTGGGTGTCATGGCGCTAGGATACGCCCTCGGGCGCGGGTTGGCGATCCGGCGTCGCGCGCATCAGCCGCCTGGCCACCGGCCAGAGCATGAGCGGGAGGAAGACGCTGACCAGGATGGCCGCGACGGGGTGGTCCTGGCCGCGGGCGCCGAGGTAGGCGAAGGCGAAGCCCAGCGGCACGGAGCCGATGGTCAGGGCGGTGAAGAAGCGCCCGGCGGTCATGCCGGCGAGCCCGGCGAGGCAGGCGATGACCTCGGCCAGCAGGGGCATGGCCCGGCTGACCACGATGGCGTAGCCGCCGGCGCGGGCGAAGAAGCCGCGGGCCCGCTCGATGTCGCGCTCACCGACCAGGGCGACCGCCGCCCGCCGGCCGAGCAGTCGGGCCGCGGTGTAAGCGATGCCGCCGGTGAGGATCGAAGCGAAGGTGGAGAGCAGCCCGCCGACGAACGCGCCGTAGAGGATGCCCAGCGCGGTCATCACCGCCGGCGTGGGCTCGGGGAGGACCAGGTCGGCGACGATGAGCCCGATCCCGACCACGCCGGCCAGGGGGCCGAACCCGCGGAGCCAGTCGACGCCGGCGCTGCCGCCGAGGAACCCGTCCAGCCGATCACCGTAGATGAACACCGGGATCAGGAAGATGGAGGCGACCACAAAGAAGAGCAGAAAAAGACGCATGGGGGGATGATAGCCGAGGTCGTGTCCGGGTGGCCAATCAGGAGACATGCGCGTCGGAGGGCAAACCCCGCCATCAAACGCCGGACCGCCCGGCAGCTACTCGGCCTGGTCGGCCTCCTGCCTGCGGCGCAGTTCGCGCATGCGTTCAAACCACCGCTGCAGTTCCTTCTCCGCCGGCTTGCCCCGCGGGGTGTAGCCGAAGTCCTCCGGCCCGCCGGTGGCGGTCGAGAATTCCCACCAGATCACGCCGCCGACCACCGGCTTCCGCGGATCCTGCTTCTCCAGCAGCGGCCCCCAGGTCTGCATGAAGGCCTGGTAACAGCGGCGCTGCTCCTCGATTC
>CAYVVX010000303.1:0-6851 GCA_964455315.1 uncultured Planctomycetales bacterium
ACCCCGGCTGGTAATTGAGAAGTGAAAAGTGAGAAGTGAGAAAGGGGGGCAGAATCGAGCATGGAGAATTGAGCGGGGCCGGCCATGTTTAGCCCCCTCGCGTGCGAGGGGCGACCGTGAGCAACGCAACCTCCGCGTGCAACCCCCGTTTAGCCCCCTCGCGTGCGAGGGGCGACCACGTGGAACGTCGCGGCGCGCGAGGTTTTCAGTTCCGCGACCCCGCGGCGTATGATGTACCTGCTGGACCATGCGTCGGGGCGGGCCTGGCATGTTCCCTCAGCGGATCACGTAATGGCATCGGGCGTCGAACAGAGCGATCGTGTGCGGGCGCTGGCGAAGGTGCTGGACGCGGCCGGTCTGCGCCCGGACGCGATCCCGCATCCCTGCCCGTACCTGCCCGGGCAGTTCGCCAGGGAGATGGCCTTCAGCGCCATGGCGCTGCCGCCGGGGCTGTACCAGGATCTGATGGCGCTGAACTTCCGCCGCAGCGGGCGGACGCTGTATCGCCCGGCGTGCGACCACTGCCGGCAGTGCCAGGCGATCCGGCTGCCGGTGCGGGAGTTCCGCCCCAGCCGCGGCCAGCGGCGCTGCCTGCGGCGGAACGCCGACGTGGAGGCGGCCTTCGAGCCCGCCGAGCCGACCGACGAGAAGCATGACCTCTACCGCCGCTACCTGGACAGCCGGCATCCCCACGGCATGAGCACCAGCCGGGAGAGCTTCGAGAGCTTCCTGTACGTCTCCCCGCTGGAGACGGTGGAGATCACCCTGCGCCTCGACGGGCGGCTGATCGGCTGCGGCATCCTGGACGTGGAGCCGCTGGCGGCCAGCGCGGTGTACTTCTTTTACGATCCGGCGGTGGCGGATCGCTCGCCGGGCACGCTCAACGTGCTGCGGACCATCGCGTTCTGCCGGGGCATGAAGCTGGAGCATCTGTACCTGGGCTACTACATTCGCGACTGCCGCAAGATGAACTACAAGACGCAGTTCCGCCCGTGCGAGACCCTGGTGGACGGGGCGTGGCACCGGCTGGAGCCGGGGGAGGAGACGGCATGACCGTTCGGCGGTGGTGTCCGGGGCTCGGTGCCATGGCGGCGATGGCGTTCGCGGTGGCCGTCGCGCGGGGCGGCGGTGTGCGGGTCAGCGATTTCGACGCCGACGGCGACGTGGACATGGTCGACTTCGCGCACTTCCGGGCGTGCATGAGCGGGGCGCTGCTGCCGCCGGCGACGGGCTGCGCGGACGCGGACCTGGACGTCGATGTCGACGTGGACATGGGCGACTACGCGCTGTTCCAGGGTTGTTTCAGCGCGCCGAATGTGATCGCGTCGGTCGGGTGCCGGGCCATGCGCTCGGCGATTCCCGCCCGGCCGGCGAACGGCGTCGGCGGGACGGCGTTCGTGGCCGAGGTGACGCCGCTGTCGCTCGCCGCCCGCGAAGCCCGCATCCTCACCGAGATCCAGTCGGGCAACCTGGCGGAGTTCCTGCGGGCGTTCGTGCCGGTGGCGGTGACCGCGGCGGGCCCGAGCGGCGCGACGCATCACGGCACGCTGCTCGTCGCGCCGGATGTTCTGGCGGTGGGGTCGGACGGGGATTTCGTGCGCATGCCCATGCGCCCGGGCACGGCCCAGTCGATCGCGGACGGCTTCGGCTGCGTGCTGCCGACGCGGAAGATGGTCAACGCGATCTACGCCGCCGCGGCGGTGAAGCTGGCCCCGTCGCCGTTCAGCCCCGCGACCTACGACATCACCTCGGTGCATGTCTTTCACCTGTCCCACCTGCGCATCGAGGAGCAGCGGGCCGGTCAGCCGCTCGGGCTTCTGGTGGGGGGTATCAAGAAGGACGTGGTCGAGACCCCGCAACTGGCCACCCGCCCGGGCAAGGTGGCCATCTACGGCTGGCACCAGCTCAACGGCACGCCCATCCAGCCGCTCTACGTCGGGCACGCCGACACCTGGGTCGACTACAGCCACTCCATCCGCCTCGTGGCCTCATGGATGGAGGTCGACGGCCAGCGCCGCCGCGTGACCGACGTGGCCGCCGACGCGGAACTGTCGTCGCTGATCAGCGACGAGGGGCCGTTCACTTGGGTGCGGTACTGAGCCCGACGCGAGGAGTTCAATCTATGAAAACCATCACCATTCCCTCCGATTCGGTCGATGTGAACACGCTGCTGGAGAACGCCCGCGACGAGGACGTGCTGGTACGAACCGCGGATGGCGAAGAATTCATCGTGACCGCGGTGGATGAGTTCGACCGCGAAACCGCTCGTACCCGGAACCATGTCAAGCTGATGGAGTTGCTCGATCATCGTGCCCGGAAAGTCGGCGATGCCGTCTCGCTGGATGAGGCGAAGCGGCAACTGGGCTTGGATCTGTAGCTGTCCGACGTTTGTCAGACACGTCGCCGTCAGTATCGCGTGGTTCGTGCCCGGTCACCTTCCCGCGGCCAGCAGCCTGGCCAGCGCGTCGGCCAGCCCGTCCAGGGCACCCGCGTTGGGAAGCGTCAGGGTCAGCCGGGTCTCGCCGTTGCCGTTGCTTTCGACGCATTCACCCAGCCGCGAGCGGATCTCCTCGCTGGTTTTGCGCACCGCGTCGGAGTCCGGCTGTTGCGGGGCGAGCTCGCCGAGCAGCCCGATGGCGGCGGTGAAGAGTTGCCCCCCGGCCAGCGCCACCCGCTCGCGGCGGGCGAGCTGCTCCATCTCCTGGGCCACCTTTTCCTTCTGACTGGCATCTTCAGGGGCGGTCGCGGGCGTCCCCAGCAGCACCTCCAGCCGGCTCTTGAGCTCCTCCATCCCGCTGGCCAGGCCGACGACGTCCACCTCCGAGTCGGCGTCCAGTGCCGCCAGGGCCAGCTCGTGCTTGGCCGAGAGCGTCGCCAGCAGGCTCTCCTCGATGGTTCCGGTGGTCACCAGCACGAACACCTGCACCGGGTTCTTCTGTCCCATGCGGTGGGCCCGGGCGATGCGCTGCTCCAGCACGGCCGGATTCCAGGGCAGATCGACGTTGATCACCGTGTTGGCCGCCTGGAGGTTCAGGCCGGTGGAGCCGGCGTTGGTGGTGATGAATACGCGGCACTCGGGAACCTTCTGGAATCGGTTGACCAGCGGCTGTCGCTTCTTCTGCGGCACGGAGCCGTCCAGCCGGACGAAGTCGATCCCGCGCCTGGACAGCAGCGGCTCGATCATGTCCAGCATGGTGGTCCACTCGGAGAAGAGCACGATCTTGCGGTCCGACTCCTGGCAGAGCTGGTCAAGCAGCCCGTCGAGATGCTCGAGCTTGCTGGAGTAGCCGGGCTTCTGCTTGTCCACCAGGGCGGTGCCGTCGGCGCTCATGCGGCACAGCATCAGCGCCTTCCGCAGGCGGAGCAGGTCCATCTCGCTGATGAACGGCTTGCGGACGATGGACCGGACGATCTGCATGTTGCTCTGGTGGATCTCGTACTGCTCGTCGGTGGGGTGGATGCGGACGATCTCGGTGCTGCGCGGCGGCAGATCCTTCATCACCGAGCCCCGCGTCCGCCGCAGCAGCACCGGCCGCAATCGCTTGCGCAGGTCGGTGAGGTTCTTGAAGCCCAGCACCTTGCCCTTGTCGTCCACCATGCGGTGATGGTTGAAGAAGCGGAACGCCGGGCCAAGCCTGCGGTCGTCGATGAACTCGGCCACCGAGAACAGGTCGTCCAGCCGGTTCTCCAGCGGCGTGCCGGAGAGCACCAGCGCGAAGCGCGAGCGCAGGCTCTTGATCACCCGGCTGGTTTTCGCCTCCCAGTTCTTGATCCGCTGTCCCTCGTCGAGCACGATCAGATCCCACTTTGCGTTCTCAATGGGCAGGATGTCGCGGAGCACCTGCTCGTAGTTGCAGATGGTGAAGAAGCAGTCGTTGTGATACTGCTCCGCCCGTTCGCGGGCGCTGCCGGAGACGAGCTGGCAGTCACGGTCGCAGAATCGCTCGATCTCGTTGCGCCACTGCGATTTCAGCGACGCCGGGCAGACCACCAGCACCCGGCTGATACCCGCCTCGCGGGCCAGCAGCTCGGCCACGCCGATGCCCTGGATGGTCTTGCCCAGGCCCATGTCGTCGGCCAGGATGGCCCGGCCGGCGCCGGCCGCGAAGGCGACGCCGTCCATCTGGTAGGGCAGCAGCTCGACCTTGAGCAGCTCGCGGCGCAGGGGATGCTTCGTGGGATTCCTGCGGATCTCCGTGGCCACCGAAGTGAGGTGCATCGCCGCCAACTGCTGCTGGATGTACTCCTCGGCGTCGGGATAGACGATGACGTCGTGCCCCAGGGCGCCGAGCCGCTGAATCCGCCTGAGCAGATCGGGCAGGTCGTCGATGGATCGGTCGCGGATCGGGCGGATGATCGTCTGGGCCTGGCTGTCAAGCTTCGCGGGCACCAGCAGCCGCAGGTCGAGATCCCTGCCGTACTGGAGGTGTACGGCGAACTCTTTCTGCGGGCTCGGCCGGCGCAGGGCGGAGCCGCTGAACCGCTTACGGGCGTAGGCCACGGTGCGAATGATGTGCTTGCACGTGCCCAGCGTGTTCTTGCGGAAGTCCGGGCAGGAGCAGTACGAGGTGCCCGGCTCGGTCCCGCGCAGCGCCACCCGGTAGCTCTTGCCCGACTGGCGGTTGGTGACCATGTAGTCAGTCCAGACCCTGCCGGGGTCGGCCGGCTTGACGGTCATCTTCTCGGTGCGGGCCCGCTCCTCGCGTTCTGAAAGCGCCGCCCGCACCAGGTCCTCCTCCTTGAGGCTCTGGACCGGCTCGCGCTCCGGCGGCGGCGCGGCCAGGCCCAGGGCCGTCTTCTCCTCCAGGATCAGGGCCAGCGCCGCGCCGACGCATTCGCAGGCGGCATCATGCCGGGTGCAGTTCCAGCGCAGCCGCTGCCTGGCCTCGGCCATCAGCGTGATGGTCACCACCGAGCCGGCCAGCTTGAGCCGGAAGAGGTCGTCGCCGAGGTGGACCTGCCCCTCGATGTCGATCTCGCAGCGGCCTCCGGCGCGGATGAGTTGAGCGGCCTCCTCGCCGAGCAGTTTGCAGGCCTCCTGATACGTCAAACGCGAGAGGCGGTCTTTGAGCGTACGGACACGGGCCATGATCGCGGGCATGATGGCATCCTTTCCGGTATCGAGCAGCATGTTCCATATGGGGCGAGTCGGCCGGCCATTCGATCCGCTTCGCCCCGCTCTCATTTGACAGTGTAAGGCCGGAGCATGGGGCGCGAAGCCCCCGGGTGGATTTGCCCGGCGAGGGGCTGTGAGTTGTTGGGCCGGGGCGGCGATCCGCCGCGACTGCCGCGGGCGAGCCCCCTGTCGGCTGCTCGCGCGGCGAGCGCCGCATGCGCGCATCGGCCGCTCAGCGTTATACTGCCCCCCATGTCCACCCCCGTGGATAGCGCCCGCGACCTGCCCCGGATCCTCGACACGGTTCGCCGTTACTGGGGATACGACACGCTGCGCCCGTTGCAGGCCGACGCCATCCGCGCCGGGCTCGAGCGGCGGGATTCGCTGGTGGTGCTGCCCACGGGCGGGGGCAAGTCGCTGTGCTACCAGGTGCCGGCGGCGGTGGCGGGCGGGACCGACGTGGTGGTCTCGCCGCTGATCGCGCTGATGAAGGATCAGGTGGACGGGCTGCGCGAGTGCGGGTATCCGGCCGTAGCCCTGCACAGCGGGCTCACCGCCGAGGAGCGGCGGGCCGGCGAGCGGGACATCGCCGCGGGCAAGTTCCGGCTGGTGTTCGTGGCTCCGGAACGGCTGCTGACGTCGCACATGCTGCGGCTGATGCAGCAGGCGAAGGTGCGGGCATTCGCCATCGACGAGGCCCACTGCATCAGCCAGTGGGGGCACGACTTTCGCCCCGAGTATCGCCAGCTCGCGTCGATCAAGCAGCATTTTCCCGACGCCAGCCTGCACGCCTACACCGCGACGGCCACGCCGCGGGTGCGCGGGGACATCGTCGACCAGCTCCGGCTTCGCGATCCGCAGGTGCTGGTCGGGACCTTCGACCGGCCGAACCTGATCTACCGCGTCATTCCGCGAACCGACGTGTATACGCAGACGTTCGAGGTCATCCAGCGCCATCCGGGCCAGGCGGCGATCGTGTACTGCCTCAGCCGGCGCGATACCGAGGAGATGGCCGAGTACCTGCGGTCCAACCGGGTCAAGGCGGCCGCCTATCACGCGGGGATGGACGCGCGGTCGCGGCATGTCACCCAGGACGCATTCGCCAGGGAGAAGCTCGACGTGGTTGCGGCCACGGTGGCCTTCGGCATGGGCATTGACCGCAGCGACGTGCGCTGCGTGATCCACGCGACCATGCCCAAGTCGGTCGAGCACTATCAGCAGGAGACCGGCCGGGCCGGGCGCGACGGGCTGGAGGCCGAGTGCGTGCTGTTCTACTCGGCGGCGGATGTGATGCGCTGGGAGAGCCTGATCGAGCGGAGCGCCGCGGAGGCGGAGAATCCCGAGGCCATCATCGCGGCGATGACCCGGCTGCTGCGTGAGGTGCAGCGGCTCTGCTCGGGAGCCGTCTGCCGGCACAAGGCGCTGTCGGAGTATTTCGGACAGGCCTACGCGCAAACCAACTGCGGGGCGTGCGACGTGTGCCTGGACGAGGCCGAGACGCTGGCCGACTCGACGGTGGTGGCCCAGAAGATTCTCTCGTGCGTGGCCAGGGTGCAGGAGCGGTTCGGGGCCGGGCACGTGGTGGACGTGCTGCGCGGGGCGGATACCGAGCGGATTCGCCAGTGCGGCCATGCCGAGTTGAGCACTTACGGGCTGATGAAGGAGACGGACAAGAAGGCGCTGATGAACCTGGTGTACCAGCTTCTCGACCAGGGTCTGCTGGAGCGCGACGGCG
>CAYVVX010000304.1:0-6845 GCA_964455315.1 uncultured Planctomycetales bacterium
AACCAGGTCGGCCCGGTCGATCAGCTCGCCGTCGTGCAGGCCGCGTTGCAGGACCGTGTAGAGGTGATCCTGCCGGCGCAAGGTCGCGACGGTCGCGCTGTTCGGGGTGGCCGAGGTGATCGCCACCTGGCCGCAGAACAGCCCCTGGCGGTTCATCTCGTGAACCATCCAGGCGGTGAAGGCGCGAAGGAAGTTGCCCGAACCGACCTGGAGAATCCGCACGGGATAGTCCGCCGAAAGCCCCGGCGGCACGAAGGGCACGCGGGCGGAGGACACGGCGGCGAGATTCAACGATGGCACGGACATGCGGGAGTATCCGTCGAGCGGGCCGGTGCATCCCGGCACGCGGGCCTTACAATAGGCTCATGCTGACCCGGTTGCCAGCCATACTCCTGCGCGTGCCCGCCCTGCTGGCGGCGTTCGCCATCCGCGCGTACCAGGCGCTGCTCTCGCCGCTGCTGATCGGCACCTGCAAGTTCTGCCCGTCGTGCAGCGAGTACGCCCGCGAGGCGATCCACGAATGGGGCCTGCTCCGCGGCGGCGGGCTGGCAATCCGGCGGATCCTCCGCTGCACACCGTTCGGGATGGGCGGGATTGATCCGGTGCCGAAGCGGGAGGCGAAGTGACATCTGCTCCGGCTCTGCCTCGCCGCAGTTCATCATGGCGATCATGGAGAGACTGAAGAGCGCAATCACCACAGACACATGCGACCCTGGACACGGATCGCCCAGGGTCGCAAGGTTCATCACACCGATGGTGGCGGCAAAGCAGCGCGAAGTCCGCTGCCTCGCCGACCCGCATCAGCCAGTCTATGGTCGGCAGGGCCTGCCCTGCCTGATCATCCCGCAGGTCCGGCCGGCACGGGGGCCGGCCGCTACGGGAATGCTACGCCATCGCCGGGCGGCGGCCGGTGGTGGCAGTCGCGGCGAACACCTTGACCAGTGCGGCGGCGGCCAGCAGGGCCATCACCACCATCAGCGGAATCCGCATCCACCACCAGGGGATGAGCAACAGCATGCCCAGCAGCGTGGCGGTGGCCAGTACGATGGTTACCAGCCACATGGCCCGCGGATGCTGGATCATGGGCGTGGCGATGGCGATGGTGCTGTAAGTGCCGCTGAGGGTGCCCACCAGCATCGCGAAGGCGAAGCCGTGGATGCCCGCGCCGCCGAAGATGTACATGACCAGCACGGTCATGAACACGGTCAGCGAGGTCAGGATGGTCCGCGACAGCGTCTGGTTGAGCGAATCGTTGATCAGCTTGGACGACACCGTGACCATCCGCCCGCGGTTCTCGCGGATACGGTCGAAGATGACGATGGTGTCGTTGATCGAGAAGCCCACGATGGTCAGCAGCGCCGCGATGATGTTCAGGTCGATGCGGAAGCCTTCCAGCATCAGCATCTTCCCGAGGAAGGTGCCGCTGAAGAAATGGCACGCGATGATCGCCGTCAGCGTGATGGCGACGTCGTGGTACAGCGCGATGATGCCGGCGAGACCGTAGTCGGCCGCGCCGAACCGGACCCACAGGTATCCGGCGATGGCGATGAAGGAGAGGATGATCGCGATCAGGGCCCGCTGGGCGGCCTCTCCGGCGACCTGCGCGGCGAACAGGGTGACGCGCTGCAGCGCGCTGGAATCAGCGAACGCCGCCCGGGTCAGGGCCAGCTCCTTGTCGGCGACGGAGGCCTTCCACTGGTCGTTGGAGCCGTCAGCGGCGAAGAGCAGCACCGGATCGACGACCATGATGGCGACCTTCTTCTGGGGCAGTTCCCCGCCGATCGGCTGGGCCCCTTCGGCCGGTTCGAGCCCGACCACCTCGCTCTTGCGAACCACCACGTCCTCGAAGTCCGGCTGGAGCCGCATGGCCTTGAGCCGCTCCTCGATCTGCTTCCTGGTCTGCGGCGGGTCGAGATTGTCGAACACCATGACCAGGCCGCCCTTGAATCCTTCCACCGACTGGGCGGTGTCGCCGCCGATCACGTCCGCGAGCCCCGAAACCCCCATCGGAATCGGGAAGATGCCGTCGCCATCGTCGTCGGTGGTGACCAGTTTGGCCTCGATCGGCCGGGTGGCCTCCACCACGCCGCTCATGGCCGCCAGGACCGCCTCGCTGACCACCGGGCGACTGGTCTCGGTGGTGATGATCTCGGCGTTCTTGCGCAGTCTGGTGGCCACGCCGGCGGGCTGATCCGCGGGACGCGTGGCCGCGGCGACGGCGACCGGCACCTCGGTGGTGTTCATCTGGATCTTGGCGTCACCGACGCGCACCGCGGCGGCGGCGATGTACGCGGCCGCGTCGGTACGGATGAGCTCCTGGAGCGTGGCCGCGTCAGGCACCGCCTGAACGGCTCTTTCATCCTGACCGTTGATCTGCACGGCCACGCCGCCGTCGGCCTCGGTCACGCCGCCGCGGGCCAGGAACTTGCCGAGCGTGGGCGTGATCAGGGCCTCAGCCTGGGCGATGGTCAGATCACCGGGAATCTTGACCAGGTAGCGGGCATCGCCCGCGGCGGTCACCTGGGCCTCGGCCAGCAGCCCGGAAGCGGCGTTGAGCCAGCCCTCGGCGGTCTTGGGATCGTCGCCGCCGATGTACCCGGCGACTTCGGCTTCGGTGTACTCCTGATGCTGCTCATCCAGGGCCACCTCCACGCTGGTACCGCCGAGGAACTCGATGTCGAGCACGTCCTGCGGGGCCAGTTCGGCGGTGACCACGGAGAAGACCATGCCGCCGAAGATCAGGAAGGCGGAGATGGTCCAATACAGCTTGTACTTCTTCATCCAATCGATGTTGGGGGCGCTGAGCAGCTTGAGCATGGGCAGCCGGTTGGCCCGCTGGTGCCCGCTGAGGCGATACAGCCAGCGGAACACCATCATGCTGCCGATGAGCACGACCGCGGTGCCGACGATCCAGGCCAGGAACACGCCCGCGTTGTACAGGGTGGACTCGTCGCGATCGCGCGGGCTGTTCAACAGCCAGCCCAGCCCGAGCAGCAGCCCGCAGCCGATGGCCACGATGCCGACGGCCAGCCCGGTCTTGCGAACCTCTTCCTTGTTCAGGGTCGCCGGGACCATGATGTTGAAATACATCCGGGTCACGAACAACGCGGTGAACAGGCTGGTGCACAGGCCGATGCCCAGGGTCAGCCCGAAGCCCTTGATCTCCTCGCTGCCCAGCCAGCCGAGAATCACCGCGGTGATGATGGTGGTCACGTTCGAGTCGAGAATGGCGCTGAAGGCCTTCTCGTAGCCGAGCTTGACGGCCATGCGGGCGGAAACGCCGCGTTGCAGCTCCTCGCGCATACGCTCGTAGATGAGCACGTTGGCGTCGACGGCCATGCCCAGGGTCAGTACCAGGCCGGCCATGCCGGGCAGGGTAAAGGTTGCCTGGAGGAAGGACATGATGCCCAGGGTGATGATCAGGTTCATGAACAGGGCGATGTTGGCGATCAGCCCGTTGTAGGTGTAGTAGAGGGCCATGAACACGATCACGGCGATGAAGGAGGCGAAGACCGCGTAGACGCCCTTGTCACGATTGGTGGCACCCAGCGAGGGTCCGATGGACTTTTCCTGGAGCGGCACCTCCTTCAGCCGGCCGGGCAGGGCGCCGGCTTCCAGGGTATTGACCATGTACATGACCTCTTCAGGCGAGAAGTCACCGGTGATCTGGCCGCTGGAGTAGATGCGGCTCTGGATGGTGGCGGCGGAGATGGCTTCGCCGTCCATAAAGATACACAGCGGGCGCTCGATGTTGGCCCCGGTCATGCGCCCGAACTTCTCGCCGCCGCGGTTGTCCAGGGTGAAGTAGATCGCGTTGCGGCCGAGGTCGTCCATGCCCGGCCGGGCGGACTTGAGCGACCAGGTCTGCTGGCCCTGCCCGTGCAGCAGGGTCATGTCCGCGCGGATCTCCGGATCGATCGGATCACAGGCCAGGATGTACGGCGATCCGGCATACTCCGAGATGATGTACGGCGGGTCGCTGAGCTGCGTGTCATCGGGCTTGGCGATCTTGAACCAGGCGAAGTTGTCGCCCTCGCGCTTGCGGGGACCGTACTGGGAGAGCTGGTTGGCGTACTTCTCGACCGGCTCGCCGTTGATCGCCGGGCTGCTCGTTTCGATCATGTCCGGGTTGCTGCCGCGGGTGGGAAGGATGCGGTATTCGAGCACGCCGGCTCCGCGGAGCAGACGTATCAGGTCCGACGGATCCTCCAGGGCGCCCTTGTTCTTGGCCCAGGTGTCGTGAACGTCGACAAGCTGGTCGAGGAGGGGTGTATTGCTCTCGCCGGTCGGCCGGGTCAGCCAGGGGTGGTTCCTGCGGAGCTCCTCCAGCGCGTCCACGCGGGCCTTGGCCTTGCGATCCAGCGCCAGCAGGTCGGTCAGCTTGCGGACGTCCACGTTGGTGTCCAGCAGTTGCTTCTCGATGTCGAGGCGATCCTTGAGCGCCTTGTCGGTGTCGGACGCCAGCCGGCCGACGGCCTGGGTGGTCGGGCGGGTGGCGGCACCCTCGCCGGCGGGCTGGGTCTCCACGGCGCTGTTCGCCGCCCTGGCCGCTTCGTACTCGGCGGAGAGGCGCTTGTATTCCTGATCCGCCTGGACCAGCTTCTCGAACAGCGGGCCGCGGGACTCGACGATGCCGGTCAGCTTCTTGAACTCCGCGTCGCGCTGGGCGGGCGGAAGTTCCAGCCGGGTGCGGATCTGGGGGAGGGTGATGTTGCTGGCGATGAGCGTCTCGCGCAGGCGGTCGAACTCCTTGCGGGCTGAGGCCTGCTTCTCGGTCGGCTGGGGCATCTGGATTTCCAGACGATTACGGCCGATCGGTCGCCAGACCAGGTTGCGATTGCCCTGCGGGTCGATGCGGTTCTTGAGCACCTGCATGACCTTCTTGGCCAGGTCCGAGTCCTTGTAATCGGTGTCGTCGATCTCGAAGGTCAGGCTGTGTCCGCCGCCCAGGTCGATGCCCGGCTTGAGCCGTTCGCCCGGCGGCCAGACCGCCCAGGCGGACATGCCGACCAGCAATACAATGAGCCCCAGCTTCGCATACAGGTTCTTGTCGCCCATGATTCACATTGCCTCTAACGATGCCTGCAAGGTAGTAACGCTTGGTCTCTTGTGAGCTCCCACGCCTGGATGCGTCCGCCGGCCGTGCCGGGTCGAGGGAACGCGTCATCGCGGCCTGAGGGTAAGGAAAGCTCGTGGTTGTCGTTGGGATGGGGCACGAAGGCGGCTAGGCCGATGGGGGCGCATGAGGGCGCAGGCTCAGGCACCAGCAGCGGCGCAGGTCGTCGCGGACGCGCTCCGATTCGACCCGCATCGGTCGCGGGGCAGCGGCGGGCGCGGCAGACGGTCCGGTCCCGCCGTCCATGTCCACCAGCAGGATCGCATGGGTGATGCCGGTCATGGTGCGGGCGCTGCCGCCGTCCCAGACATCCGTGGTGATCAGCGCCGGACACGATGCCGGCGGTCGCGGCTGGTCTGAGGGTTGCGGCGCGTCGCTTTGCGGACCGGAGGGCTCGGGGGCACCGGGCTGATCGGGGGAAGGCGCAGGGGCGTCGGGCGCGGGGGCTTGCGGGACCACGCCGGCATGAGAAGCCGCCGGCAGCGTCGCCGCCACCAGTGTCAGCAGACTCAGGAAAAGAAACCGGACCATCCGCACAACCACCGCTCCCTCGATCAAGCCATAGTTCGGACCCAGCATGATATCGGTGCGCGGCGGCATGAGCAACGAGTCGAACTCCACCGAACCGCGCCAGGCCGCAGCCGGGAGAGTTGCCGGAACCCCCGGCGTCGGCTATAGTGAGCCCTTCGAGTTGATGACATGACCGTGAGGTTGCCATGCATTATCCGCGTAAACTAAGTCGTATCAAGAAGTTGCGAAAGCAGGGCTTCCGCGCCCGGATGCGTACCAAGGGCGGTCGGGCCATGCTCAGCCGTCAGCGCCGCCGCGGCCGGCACAGCTTGTCGACCATGAGCTGATACTCCAGCGGGCGGTGCCCGAGCCAGGGCAGTCCCCTGCACCATGCCAAGCATTCACCAGGCCCGGCGGGTCCATCCGTCGGGCCTGTCTCATGCGCCTTCTCCGCACCATGATCCGGAACCAGGCATCTCAAGTCCGACGGGCACCGCGCCGATGCGAGGCTGATGGTTTCGCGCCGCGTCCATGGTGTATCCAGGCGGGTTATCGGTCGCCGGTCAGGACAGACGAGCCGCCGGAGCGGGCTCACGCTCATCGAATGCGTGTTCGCCATGGTCATCGTGCCGATGGCGGTGGCGGCGATCGCCCTGGCCGTGGTCGCCGGCCAGGCCCAGGCGGTGGAGGCCATGCGCCGGGCCCGGGCCGGCACGCTGGCTGAGAGCCTGATGGAAGAGATCCTGGCCCTGCCCTACAACGACCCCGCGGGAGCATCGGCCATGGGGCCCGAGGCCGGCGAAACCTCCCGCGCCCTCTACGACAACATCGACGACTACCACGGCTTCAGCGAGCCCGCCGGGGCACTGGCGGATCGGGCCGGGACGGCCTACGGCACGGAATACCAGCGGTTCAGCCGGCAGGTGAGCTGCGCGGCCGGCACGCAGACGGTGACCGGTTTCGGGGCGGTGGTCGGCGTCACCGTCACCGTGACGGTCAGGGACGGCACCGACACCGTGGTGAGCATCACCCGCTTCGTGAGACAGCCGGCATCATGACAGGAGCCGTTCACGCTTGTTGAAACCGCGACAGCATCACCGCCGCAGGCTCCTGCGCGGCAGCACGCTGCCCGAGGTGGTGATCGCGCTGGTCATCACCGCGATGGTGGGCATGTCGGTGGCGGCGATCCTGCAGGCGGCCAGCTACGGAACCAGCTCCC
>CAYVVX010000305.1:0-6837 GCA_964455315.1 uncultured Planctomycetales bacterium
ACGCGGCACGCCCCGGCATCGCCGGTTCCAGCGACGCAGCCTTCGCCGGCGAGCGTGGCCGGGCCGTGAGCGCGTGCTTTCGGCGGACCGCACGGATGATGGTCTCGAATGGTCGCACGCGAAACGGCCGGCAGGGGCGCCGGCCGCTACGAGGGAGGCCGACAGGGGCCTCGCCGCGACGAAGCAGGGCCGGCCGCTACACGCAACGCGCGGGTTCAAAGTTGAACCGGTCTCACCTGGTGAAGTAATCGTTCATGGTCAAGCCGATCAGGATGGCCAGCCAGAAGCCCGACGCAGCGATCCACACCCGGGCGATCATCGAGCTGGCCCCGACGTGCATGAAGAAGATGAGCACGAGGGTGGCCTTGACCGCGGCGATGCCCAGGGCGACCAGGGCATTCATCGCCCCCATGTCCTGGTAGGCGACCGCCACGGTGAGCACGGTGAGCCCGATCAGCACCCCGAAGGTGATGAGGTAGGAGCGGTTGAAGAGCGCATCGGAGTCGTGCCGGCTCATTGGTGGAATCCCATCAGGTACAGCAGGGGGAACAGGAAGATCCACACGATGTCCACGAAGTGCCAGTACAGCCCGCAGATCTCCACCGGGGCGTTGTATTCACGGTTGAAGGCCCCGGCGCGGGCCTTGCAGATCAGCCAGACCATCAGCCCGGCCCCGATCAGCATGTGGACCGCATGCACCCCGGTCATCACGAAGTAGAGACTGAAGAACAGCTCGGCGCCGCGGGCGAGATCCGCGTCTTCATAGTGAAAGTTGGGGCCGGGGATGTGATGCTCCACATACTTGTGGTGGTACTCGAACCCCTTGACCACCAGGAACACGCCGCCCAGCGCGATGGTCAGCCCCAGGAAGAGCATCAGCGGCTTGCGGCGGTCGATTTTGGCGGCGTGGACGGCCATGGCCATGGTCAGGCTGCTGGTCAGCAGGACGATGGTGTTGATCGCCCCGAGGACGGCGTTGAGGTGATGGCTGGCGTCCATGAACGCGGCCTGGTTCCTGATGCGGTAGACGGTGTAGACGGTGAACATCCCGCCGAAGAACATGACCTCGGTGACCAGGAAGACCCACATGCCGAGGTTGCCCGCGTCGTTCTGCTGGGCGCGGTCCTCGAACTGGTGGGCGACGGCGGTGGAATGCGACGAAGACATGGGTTCAGGTCGCCTCCTTGTTGTACTCGTACGGCTCCTCGGTGACCACGGGCACCTGTTTGAAGTTCTCGGTGGGCGGCGGTGAGGAGACGGTCCACTCCAGCCCGGTGGCCCTCCAGGGATTCGGCCCGGCCAGGGGGCCGTACTTCATCGACCAGATGAAGTAGACCATCGGCATCAGGTAGCCGATGCCCAGGATCGACGCTCCCGCGGTGGACATCACGTTGAGAATCTGCCACATGGTCTCCTCCGGCGGATACGCGTGGTAGCGCCGGGGCATGCCCAGGTAGCCGAGGATGAACTGTGGAAAGAAGGTCAGGTTGAAGCCCACGAAAATGATCAGGGCGCTGAGCCTGGCCCAGCCTTCCGGGTACATCCGCCCGGTCATCTTGGGCCACCAGAAGTGCAGCGCGCCGACGTAGGCCATGACCGCGCCGCCGACCATGACGTAGTGGAAATGGGCGACGATGAAGTAGGTGTCGTGGACGTGAACGTTGAGCCCGAGGGTGGCGAGAAAGATGCCGGTCAGACCGCCGATGGTGAAGAGCCCGATGAAGCCGAAGACGTAGAGCATGGGGGCCTCAAAGGTGATCGACCCGCGCCACAGCGTCGCGGTCCAGTTGAACACCTTCACCGCCGAGGGCAGGGCCACCAGCATGGACAGCACGGAGAAGACCAGCCCGGCGAAGACCGACTGCCCGCTGACGAACATGTGATGGCCCCAGACCAGGAAGCTGAGCACGGCGATGGCCAGGCTGGAGAAGGCGATGAAGTGGTATCCGAAGATCTTGTTGCGCGAGAAGCAGGCGACGAGCTCGCTGATCACGCCCATGCCCGGCAGGATCATGATGTAGACCGCGGGGTGCGAGTAGAACCAGAACAGATGCTGGAACAGGATGGGATCGCCGTCCAGAGCCGGGTCGAAGATGCCGATGCGGAAGAGCCGTTCCACGGCGACCAGCACGATGGTGATGGCGATCACCGGGGTGCCCAGGATCTGAATCAGGCTGGTGGCGTAGAGGGCCCAGATGAACAGCGGCAGCCGGAACCAGGTCAGGCCGGGAGCGCGCATCTTGTGAATGGTGACGATGAAGTTCAGGCCGGTGAGGATCGAGGAAAAGCCGGAGATGAAGACGCCCAGGGCGGTCATGATCACGTGGCTGTTGGCGTAGGTGGAGCTGTACGGCGTGTAGAAGGTCCAGCCGGTGTCCACCCCGCCGGAGATGATCGCCGTGACGGTGAACAACCCGCCGATGGTGTACAGGTACCAGCTCAACAGGTTGAGCCGCGGGAAGGCCAGGTCCCGGGCCCCGAGCATGAGCGGTATCAGGAAGTTACCCAGCACGACCGGGATGGAGGGAATCAGGAAGAAGAACACCATGACCACGCCGTGCATGGTGAAGATCTTGTTGAAGTTGTCGGCGACGAACAGATCGCCTTCCGGAGTCATCAGTTCGAGGCGCAGGAGGACCGCGAAGGCGCCTCCGAGAAAGAAGAAGAAGGTGACCGAGATCAGGTAGAGGATCGCGATCCGCTTGTGATCCAGGGTCAGCAGCCACGACTTCGCCGTGTAGCTGATGTTCAGGTAGTGATCGCGGGGTGGTGCCGTGACCGCCGTGCTCATGGCTTGTCCTCGGAATCAGCGCCGGGCGCGTGGCCCAGCGATCGGATGTAGGCAATCAGTTCCAGCACCTGCTCTTCGCTGAGCGTGGTCTGGTACGTGGGCATGATCGGCTCGAACCCGGCGACGATCTTGTTGGCCGGTTTGAGGATGGACTCGCGGAGGTAGGCTTCATCCACGCGGGCGGTGCCGTTCCTGAGCTGCACCTGCCGCCCGTAGATCCCCTCCAGCCGGGGTCCCCGGGCCCCGGAATCCGGCCCGTGGCAGGTGTGGCAGCCGACCTTCTCGAACAGGTCCCGGCCGGCGACGGCCAGCGAGACGGTATCCTCGCCGGAGCGGAGCCAGTCCTGGAACTCCAGGGGCTCCATGACCACCACCTTGCCGATCATCCTGGAATGCTCGGTGCCGCAGTACTCGGCGCAGAACAGGTGGTACTCGCCGGGTTTGGTGGCTTCAAACCACAACTGGGTGTAGCGCCCGGGCAGCACGTCCTGTTTCACCCGGAACGCGGGGATGAAGAAGCTGTGGATCACGTCTTCGGAGGTCATGGTCAGCTTGACCGCCCGGCCGACCGGAACATGCAGGGCGTTGATCTCGCGCTGTCCGCCGGGATGGTAGAGCTTCCACATCCACTGCTTGCCAACGACGTAGATCTCGATCACGGCGGTAGGAGGGGTGTGCAGGTCGATGTAGATGGAAGCGCCCCAGAAGAAGCTGGCCAGCACGATGATCAGGGGAATGACCGACCAGGCGATCTCCATGCCCAGCGACTTGTGCGAGGGCGCCCTGGCCCGAACGGCATCGGGGCGACGGCGGTACTTGATCACAAAGATGAGGATCAGCAGCGAGATCAGGCTGACGAAGAAGATGGTCACGCTGACCAGGAACAGATACAGCGTGTCTACCCGCCCCGAGGACGTGGAGGCGCTGTCGGGCAGGAACTGGGTGGCATCGGCTAGCATGTCGGTGGTCCACACGGTGCTGGTCATTCCTCCGGCGGCGCCGGGGGGCGCTCCCCGGTTCCGATGGCACGATACTCCCGTCGTTCGCGGCGGATGTTTCTCACGATGAAAGTGGCGATCGACAGGACGGTCAGCCCGCCGGCCACCTGGATGAGGCGCGAGATCATCAGGCCGTAGCGGCCGGTGGCGGGGTCGTAGTGATAGCAGAGCAGCGGCAGGCGATCGATCAGCCCGCCGATCCTGTTGTCGGACGCCTCAACCAGGGCGAAGCGGATATCCCGCGAGGCGTAGCCGACACCGAAAAAATAGTAGCCCACGCGGCCCTCGGGGGTCAGGATCATCAGCCCGCTGGGATGAACATACTCGTCCTTGGACGGATCGTAGGCATAGCGAAAGCCCACCGAGTCGGACAAGGCCCTGATCGAGGGCTCGTCGCCGGTAAGAAAGTGCCAGCCTTTCCCGGCGCCTTCCCGGCCGTAGAGCTGGAGATAGCTTTTCTTCTTCTCGGCGGCCATTTCGGGCGTCTCGCCGGGGTCGAAGCTGACGGTGATGACCTCGAACTCGTCACCGGGCGTGAAGGCGATGCCTTTCATGGCCCGGACGGCGTCGTTAAGCACCAGCGTGCAGAGCATGGGGCATTCATAGTAGACCAGGGTGAGCAGCACCGGCTTGCCGTGGAAATAATCGGCGAGGCGGACCTCCCTGCCGGTCTCGTCGCGGAAGGTCAGTTCCAGGGGGACGGGGTTGTCGAGCTTCTGGTCGATGCCGGCCTGCCTGAGGAGCTGCTCCTGCGGCCCGGCGTTCGCCGCCGCCGGGGCAAGCAACATGAACAGCAGCACCAGCGGAGCAAAGAGCCACCTTGCCCGCGAGGGGGTTTCGCCGGTGCGACAGGATGTGGTTCGTGTGAACACGATCAGGTTCCCGTACGCGCCGCTCATCCGCCGGGCTGCTCCCGGGCGGGCAGGCCGCGCTGAATGAGGATCTCTTTGGCCTTGTCGATCGGAATCCGCCCGACGCCGCCGGCGCCTCCCGCGGTGGCCGGCTTAAAGAACCAACTGTAGCTGTGCAGGCGTGCCTCGCTCGCCTGGTGCAGCTCTTCGAGCTGCTCGATCTCGCGCTCGGTGGTGGAGACCTTCTTCCAGGGGGGCTCACTGCCCGGTTCGATCAGCGGAGACAGCGGCTGATCGTTGACACGCTGACTGGTGCGGACGCTCTTCAGCAACCAGCCCATCAGCCCGCTGGTGATCGGTATCAGCAGCGCCAGGGCGATGGCGAAGAGGATGATGGCCTTGATGCTCAGGTCGCGGCGTTCATATCCGCCGCCGGGGCCATGTCCCTGGGAGTGACCATGTTCAGTCATGGGTGTCCTCCCCGTGGTCGCCGTGGCGGTGGAAGGGCGGGTACTCCGCCGGCAGGAGGCGCAGGTTGCGTTTCAGGTTGAAGGCGAAGACGCCAGCCCACAGCGCCGCCAGGCCCACCGGAACCAACAGCCCCATGATGTTCTCGAAGGCCAGCCCGTCGGCGTAGAAGGCCGGCGCGGTCAGCCAGAACATGTCCACCACGCGCATGGCGACCACGAACAGGGCCACCGCCAGCAGCGTGCGCATGTTCCGCTTGGTCCCGCGGGACAGCAGCAGCAGAAACGGCAGCGCGAAGTGGAAGATGATCAGGATGAGCCCGATGATCTGCCAGCCGTTGCCCAGGCGGGTCTTGTAGTAGGCGATCTCCTCGGGCAGGTTGCCGGACCAGATGATCAGGAACTGGGAGAAGGCCATGTAGGCCCACAACATGATGAAGGCCATCATCAGGTTGCCGAGATCCTGAAGCTGATCGCCCTTGAGCAGCCCGCTCCAGGGGCGGATATTGATGAGCAGAATCGCGACCGCGGTCATGGCGGCCAGGGTGAGGAGCACCTGCCCGACCATCACGTAGAGCCCGTAGATGGTCGAAAACCACTTCCAGTCCAGGGACATGAGCCAGTCGAACGCGGCGAAGCTGACGGTGAGCCCGTACAGGGCCAGCCCGGGTCCGCTGAGCTGGCGGAGGGCGTGGGGGATGCGGTCGCCCTCGGCGGGGACGGGGTGGCGGGTTTTGCGGATGATGACGAACGCCAATGCCGTCCAGATCACAAAGTAGCCGACCGCCCGGGCGATGAAGAAGGGCACGTTGAGGTAGGCCTCCTTCTTCTGAAGCAAGGCCAGGTCCGGGCCGTGGAGCTGGCCGGGATTGGTCCATTCATAGAGAGTGTGCATGCCCAGCAGGATGGGCAGGAAGAGCAGGGCCATGAGCGGCAGCGTTCCCGCGCCGGACTGCAGCAGGGGTCGCAGGGCGAAGCCCCAGTCGCCGCCGGTGAGGTTGTGCAACATGCAGATGGCCAGGCAGCCGAGGGCGGCACCGATCAGGAGCATGTAGCCCTGCAGATAGCTCTGGAAGAACGCCTGGGGCAGGAAGAAGCCCAGGATCACGGACACGCCCAGCAGGGCGCCGCCGACGGTGAGCGCCTTGCGCTGCAGGCGGTCGATCTGCGGATAGTCGGCGGCAGAGGGGCTCATTCGGGCAGTTCCTGAAGCTTGGCCCACTCCTCGGCGGGCAGGTTGTCCTCGGTGGCGTACTGGCTCAGTTGCAGCGCCCGGATGTAGGCGACGATTCTCCAGCGGTCCTCGACCTCGATCCGGTCGGCGTACGAATACATCACGCCGAAGCCGTTGGTGATCACGTCGAAGTAGCGTCCGGCCGGGGCGGTTCGCAGCCGCTCCAAGTGAAGCGAGGGCGGCGGTCGGAAGCCGCGCTTGACGATCATGCCGTTGCCCTCGCCGACCGGATCGTGGCAGGGGGCGCAGAAGATGTTGTAGCGCTGCTGGCCGCGGTCGAGATCGTCGCTGGTAATCGGGAAGGGGAACTGGTCGACCCACTGGCCGTCCACCTTGCCGGTATGCAGGTGGCGGTCCTGGTGGAGCTGCCCGCGGGCGATGGTGCCGGGGATGAGCGGTCGGGAGGCCCGGCCGTCGGCGAACATGGAGCTGCCTTCCAGCGGCTCCTTGTGGGGGTTGTCGTGCATGTCCTGGCGGCAGGCGGCCAGCAGCGGCA
>CAYVVX010000306.1:0-6834 GCA_964455315.1 uncultured Planctomycetales bacterium
AGGTGTCGTTCTTGAGCAGCCGCTCGCTGATCAGGATCGCGTCCTCGAAGTTGTACCCGTCGTAGGTCATGAACGCGACCAGCACGTTCCGGCCCAGGGCCAGTTCGCCGTTCCAGCAGGCCGGACCGTCCGCGATGATCTGGCCCTTCTTGACCTTCTCGCCCAGCTTGACGATCGGCCTCTGGTTCAGGCAGGTGCGTTCGTTGAGCCCCTGGAACTTGCGCAGCTCGTAGAACTCGGTCCCGTCGATCTCGATGTGCGAAGCGTCCACCGCCGAGACCGTGCCCGCCTTGCGGCTGCGGATGACCATCCCGCTGTTTTCGGGAACCAGCCGCTCCATCCCGGTCGCCACCACCGGCGGCTCGGTCAGCAGCAGCGGCACCGCCTGCCGCTGCATGTTCGATCCCATCAGCGCCCGGTTGGCGTCGTCGTGCTCCAGGAACGGGATCAGCGCCGCCGACACGCCCACCGTCTGCTTCGGCGAGATGTCCACGTAGTCCACGCCGGAGGAGTCCACCGTGGCCAGGTCACCGTTGACCCTGGCCAGCACCGCGCCCTCGAACACCTTGTTGTTCGCAGGATTCACGGTGTCCGGCGGTGCCAGCACCGAGCGCATCTCCTCGTCCGCCCGAAGCATGACCACGTCCGTGATCACCTTGCCGCGCTCCACCTTGCGGTAGGGCGTGACCAGGAAGCCGTAGTCATCCACCGTGCTGTAGATCGACAGCGACGCGATCAGGCCGATGTTGGTGCCTTCCGGCGTCTCGATCGGGCAGATCCGCCCGTAGTGGCTGATATGCACGTCGCGCACTTCGAAGCCGGCCCGCTTGCGGTTCAGACCGCCCGGGCCCAGCGCCGACAGGCGGCGCTCGTGGGTCAACTGGCTCAGCGGGTTGGTCTGGTCCACCACCTGGGACAGCTCCCCGCGGCCGAAGAAGAACTCGATGCTCGACGAGATGCTCTTCGAGTTGACCAGCTCCGCGATCCGGCCCAGCGCCTCCGGATCCTTCAGGCTCATCCGCTCCTGCACCGTCCGGCGCAGCTTGAGGAAGCCCTTGCGCATCTCGTCGGCGGCCAGCTCGTCGATGGTTCGCAGCCGGCGGTTGCCGAGATGGTCGATGTCATCCACTTCGTAGCTGCTCTCGCCGCTGCGCAGCAGCATCAGGTAACGCAGCGAGTTGATGAAGTCCTCCACCCGCAGCGTCATCACCGTCTCGTCCACTTCCTGGTTGAACTTGCGGTTCAGCCGGAACCGGCCCACCTTGCCCAGGCGATAGCGGTTCTCGTCGAAGAACTTCTCCTCGAAGAGCTTCTTGGCCTTGTCCACCTGCGGGGGGTTGCCCGGGCGCAGGCGGGCGTAGATCTTCAGCAGCGCCGACTCGTAATCGGCACACCCGTCCTCGGCCATGGTGTTCAGGATCAGCGGATCCTGGACATGCTCGATGGCCGCGACGCTCTTGGCGCCGGACTTCTGAATCCGCTGCACGGCGTCGCCGATCTGGCACCCGCCCTTGACCAGCACGTCGCCGGACTCCTCGTCCACGATGTTGCTGACCGCGTACATCTCCGGCTTCAGCGAGCCCACCTTCACGTTCTTGATCTTGCTGTCGTAGAACGCCTTGATGATCGCCTCGTTGGTCGAGTACGACTCGCCCATGGCCCGCAGGAAGGTGGTCGCCGCGATCTTGGCCGACTGATCCACCCGCACCGCCAGCAGATCCTTCTTGGTGACGTTGATCTCGATCCAACTGCCGCGCTCCGGGATGATCCGGCAGCCGTGCAGGGCCCGGTCACCCTCCGCCTGGTGCTTGACGAAATCCACGCCCGGCGAGCGGTGCAGCTGGTTCACGATGACCCGCTCGGCGCCATTGATGATGAACTCGCCGCCGCCCATCATGATGGGAATCTCACCCAGGTAGATGGCGTCCTCGGCGATCTCGTCCTTGTCCTTGCGGATCAGCCGCACGCGAATGCGGAAGGGCATCCCATAGGTCAGGCGGAGCTGGCGGCACTCATCCGGCGTGTAGCGGGCCTTGCCCAGCTCGTAGGAGATGTACTCCAGCGACATGTTCCCGTCGTAGCTCTGGATCGGGAACACCTCCTGCAGCAGCGCCTCCAGACCGTGCTTCTTGCGCTTTTCCGGCTCCACGTCGAGCTGCAGGAAACGCAGATAGGATTCCGTCTGGATTTCCGTCAGGGGGGGAATGGGAAGCGGGTCGCCGATCTTGCCGAAATTCCGAACCTCGGTCAGCTTCAGCATGAAACCGTGTCCTTTCTCGTGGCCTTCGCGCGGCTCACACAACGGGCACTCTCGCCCGCGGCGGGGCCGCCGCGCCGGCGGGGCACCATCCGCAAGCCAGGGTGCCCTCACCGGGCGCGCAGTCGCCCGGCAAAGCCACCCGATCGCTGGTCTCTTACGTCAGGACGACAGTCTGCCCGAAGCCATCTGTTCGGCTGGTGGTCCTGCCCGCCGGGCATCCCAGGGACGCCCGACACACCAGCCGTGCCCGCTTCGTGGCGGAAGGTAAGAATCTAAACTATTGCCGCGAAACAAGTTCCGCGTCTTCTTCCCCAAGCCCAGGCGTCCCGATTGTCCGCCCGCGGGCGACAGTCGGAACGCAGGGGCTCGGGGGGCCGGTCCCCTGCGCTGCAAACCTATATTGTTGGCCTCGACCAGCGCCGCGACCAGTCACCGCAACACCCGGGCGGCACGCGCCAGGGTCTTCCCTGTCCGTGCCGTCGCCCGCCGGGACCAAACTACTTGATCTCCACCGTCGCGCCCGACTCTTCCAGCTCCTTCTTGAGCTTCTCGGCCTCTTCCTTGGGAATGCCTTCCTTGACCGCCTTGGGGGCGCCGTCGACCAGGTCCTTGGCCTCCTTCAGGCCCAGGTTGGTGGCCGCGCGGACCACCTTGATGACCTGGATCTTCTTGTCGCCGCCGGCCTTGAGGATCACGTCGAAGCTGGTCTTCTCCTCGGCCGCCTCGGCCGCGGCCCCGCCGCCGCCGGGCATCGCCATCATCACCGCGCCGCCGCCGGCCGGCTCGATGCCATGCTCTTCCTTGAGGCAGTCCACCAGTTCCTGGGCCTGCTTCAGGGTCAAACCGACGATCTTCTCCGCCAGCGACTTCGTATCAGCGCTGAATTCTTTTGCAGGTGCTTCTGCCATGACTCGATCAACCTCTTACGTTGCAGCTTGTCCGCAAGCCTGATAGGCGACGTCACCGCGACGTCATTTCATCCGTCGAAACGGACCAATCCGCAGCCTGCCAACCGCTGCCACCAGTATCTTCTATAAATCTTTGGCGACCGGCTTCCGCGCCGGCCGTTTCCGGGACAGCCACCGCTGGTGGCCGCCCGCTCTACGCCGCGGCGCTCTCGGCGCCGCCATCGGCCTTGTCCGCGATGGTCTTGATGCAGCCGGCGATTCGCCCGCCGGGGCCCGCCAGGCAACCGGCCAGGCGCCGGCCCGGGCTCGCGATAAGCATGGCCACCTCGCCGATCATCTCGACGCGGCTGCGCATCTTCGCGATCTGATCGACGCTCAGAACATCCGGCTCGCCGCCGACGATTCCGTACTTCAGCTCGATCTTGGGGTACGTCTTCTGCAGCTCGACCAGCGCCTTGGCGATCTCGATCGCCGACTCGCCGCCGGTGACCAGCGCACAGGGCCCGTCCAAGGCGCTGCCCAGCGGAGCTAGGGCCCCTTCAGAGAACGCCCGCCTGGCCAGGCTGTTCTTCACCACCTGGAGCCGCATCCTGCGCTTGCCCAGCTCGCCGCGAAACAGGTTGGTCGCGATCGCGTCCAGCCCGATCACGCTCACCACGCACGCGCTGTCCAGCCCGCCGTAGCGGCTCTGGTATTCCTGCGTCAGAAGATCCTTGACCGGTTTGCTCATGATCGAAAGCCCCTACTCCACAGCCACCGTGACCGACGGCGTCATGGTCGCACTGACACACACACGCTTGATGTACTGACCCTTGGCCGATTGCGGCTTGGCCCGGCGGATATGCTCGATGAACGCCTCGACGTTCGCCTGCAGGTCCTCGGCCGGAAAGCTCAATCGGCCCATGGGGGCATGGATGTTCCCGCCCGCATCGGTGCGGTACTCCACCTTGCCCGCCGAGAACTCCTTGATGGCCTGCTCGATGTTGGGGCTCACCGTGCCCGACTTGGGCGTGGGCATCTTGCCCTGCGGACCCAGCACCCGGCCGAGCTTGCCGACTTTGCCCATCAGCGAGGGGTGGGCCACCGCCACGTCGAAGCCCATCCAGCCGTCGCTGACCTTCTTGATCAGCTCGTCGGCACCGGCCTCCAGCGCCCCGGCGGCCTTGGCGGCCTCAACCATCTCTTCCGGCACGAAGGCGATCACGCTCTTGGTCTTGCCGATGCCCTTGGGCAGCGACACCGCCCCGCGCAGGGCCTGGTCGGCCTGCTTGGGATCGACGCCCAGGTGCATGACCACCTCGACGGTCTGATCGAACCCCTTGCGCTTGCGGGCGCCCTTGTACTTCTTCTCGCCGGCGACATTGCCCATCTGCTTGAGCAGGGCCAGCGCCTCGCCCAGCGGCTTGGGGTCGGGCTGCCCGCCCCCCCTGGCCACCTGGGCCTTGTATCGAACACTCTGCTGCGGCATGAAAAGCCTCCCACTGTTATGTTCAACGACCGGGCCCGTGGTCAGGCCCACTACTTGTCAATTCGCCCGGGCGGCTCGACCCACGTCACAGGCGCGGGATACTCGGCATCAGGCGATCGTTCTCACTTACGACTTCGAATCAGCCCTCAACCACATCGAGGCCCATCGACCGCGCTGTTCCCGCGATGATGCGGTCGGCGTGTTCCATGTCGAAGGCGTTGAGGTCGCCCTTCTTCCGCTCGCTGATGGCCCGCACCTGTGACCAGGTCACCTTGCCGACCTTCTCCTTGTTGGGCACGCCGCTGCCCTTGGCCACCCCCGCGGCCTCCTTGAGCAGCACCGCCGCCGGCGGGCTCTTGACCACGAACGTGAACGACTTGTCCACGAACACGGTGATCTCCACCGGCACGATCATGCCGTTGAGCGGCGCCGTCTGGGCGTTGAACTGCTGCACAAACTGGCCGATGTTCACGCCGTGCTGGCCCAGCGCGGGACCGATCGGCGGGGCCGGCGTGGCCTTGCCACCCGGGGCCTGCAGCTTGATCTTGGTCAGGATTTCCTTTTTCTTCGCCACAACATCACCTCATGTGCGGACCCGGCACCGGCGCGACCCGCTTCCAGCCGGTCACCTCCTCGCCGTCCCGCCGGGACTCGCCTCACACCGGCCTACACCTTCTCCAACTGCCAGTACTCCACGTCCACCGGCGTGGCCCGGCCGAAGATGGTCAACAGCACGGTCACGATCCCCTTGGTCTCGTCGATGCTGTCCACGTTGCCTTCGAAATTCTGGAACGACCCTTCCTTGATCTTGACCCGGTCACCCTTCTGGAACTCCATGCCCTGCAGGGTGGCCTGCTCGTCCGGCTTGGCCGCGGCCAGCAGCATCATCTCCACGTCGTGGTCGCGCATGCTGGTCGGCTTGCCGTCGGAGCCGATGAAATCGCCCACCCCGGTGGTCTCCTTGACCAGGAACCACACGTTCTCCGGGATCGAGCCGTCCGGGTCGGTCGCCATCTCCACGAACACGTACCCGGGATACAGTTTCTTCTCGACGATCTTGACCTGGCCGCCCTTCATCCGCTTTTCTTTGGCGGTCGGCACCAGCACCCGCCCGATGCGATCCTCCAGGCTCTCGATGCGCACCTTGCGCTCCAGCCCGTCGCGGACCTGCTCTTCCTTGTTGCTGGCCACCCGCAGGACATACCACTTCATGCCCGCGCGGGTCGGCTCCTGAGTACCGGTGGTCATGGGCTCGGCGGTCATTCTCCGCCTCCGAACAGGCTTTCAAGCATCTGCGGCGATACCCGCAGCACCCGGATCGCACCAAAGAACAGCATGAACGCGATATCAAACACGAACAGCAGGGCGCTCATCGCCGCGATCGCCAGCGCGATGCCGTCGACGCCGACGCGCCACGCCACGCCGAGCGACGGTATCCACGGCCACTCCTCGATCTGCTGGAACGCAGCTGCGGCGGGCCCCGTGTCGAAGCGCGTCCAGGCGAGCACCAGCAGCAGCAGCGGCACCGTCGCGACGACGATCGCACCGATGCGCGCACGACGCTCGCCGGCCGCGGACGCGCCGGACAGCACGGCAGCACCGAGCAGCGGGACGCCGATGGCGAGCGACCGCACTTCTGGATCCGAGGTGCAGCGTTGCGTACAGCAACGCACCGGCGCAGAACACGAACGCGAAGTATCGGTGCGACATTCCCGTCTGCAGCCTGCGCACGTCCGCGCCGCCCTGGCCGGCCAGACGCGCCAGCCCCTCGGGCAGGCCGTCGACGATCGTTTCGCCGAGTCGGCCGGCTGCCGTCGCGAGCCGTTGCGTCGCACCGGCGATCGCGCGTATGCCGCGGTCGATCGTGCCGTGATCGGCGCCGGCCAGTCCGACGGACAGCTCGCGGCCGCGGCGTGCGACCAGGCGCGGCACCGCGTCGATCGTAGCGTCGTCGAAGCGGGCGAGGAAGCGGGCAAGCGCGCTGCATGGGCGCACGACGGCGCGCTCGAGCAGCCCGGGCAGGCCGAACCAGTCGGCGGCGGCTTTCACGGTGTCGTTCGGCGTCGCGAGCGTGTTGCGCATCACCAGCGAGCGGGCAAGCGACAGGCCGGCGGCGAGCGCGAGCAGCGAAGCGGCGAACGTCCACGTTCTGGAGGCCGGTATGGCGAAATCGGCCATGGCGGCAACGGACTGCTGCA
>CAYVVX010000307.1:0-6831 GCA_964455315.1 uncultured Planctomycetales bacterium
GGTAGTCTGGGCAAGGAGCAGGGACAGCGGTAGGCAGGTCACTCGACGGTCTCCAGCGGTGAGGCGGGACTCCCGGCAACCGGGAATTCGGCCAGCATGGTCGTCCAATCACCCCGGGGAATCAAGTCCCGCAGGCGACTCATGAAGCGTTGGAAGAACCACAGGTTATGGACGGTCAGCGCCATCGGCCCGAGCATCTCGCCGGTCTGGAACAGGTGCCGCAGGTACCCGCGGCTGAACCGGGCACAGGTCGGGCAGGGGCAATCGGGCTCCAGCGGCTCCCGGGAGGTACGATGTCGCTCGTTGCGCAGCTTCAGACCCCCCGTCGCGGTGAAGGCGTAGCCGTTCCTCCCGTTCCGGGTCGGCAGGACGCAGTCGAACATGTCGATGCCCGCCCGGACGGCCGCGAGGATGTCCCGGGGCATGCCCACGCCCATCAGGTAGCGCGGACGGTCGGCGGGCAGGTGAGGCAGCAGCTCACCCAGGACCTCGACCATCTGCTGGTGAGTCTCGCCGACGGACAGCCCGCCGATGGCGTAGCCGGGAAAGTCCAGTTCGACAAGCTGACCGGCACAGGCCCGACGCAGGTCGTGGAACACGCCGCCCTGGACGATGCCGAAGAGCGACTGGTGCCGGTCCTCGCCGCCGGCCGCTTCGGCGGCGATCAGGCGGGCGTGCTCGTCGCGGCATCGCGCCGCCCACCGCACCGTGCGCTCGACCGCCCGGGCGGCGACGGACCGGTCGGCGTCGCCGGGCGGGCACTGGTCGAAGGCCATGATGATGTCCGCGCCCAGGTCGTGCTGGATGCGCATGGCCGAGACCGGATCGAGCTGGACCCAGCTTCCGTCGATGTGCGAGCGGAAGGCGACGCCGTCATCGTCGATGCGGTTCAGTTCCGCCAGCGAGAAGATTTGGTAGCCGCCGGAGTCGGTGAGGATCGGCCCGTCCCAGCCCATGAACCGGTGGAGCCCGCCGAAGGAGGCGATCAGTTCCGCGCCCGGGCGCTGGCAGAGGTGATACGTGTTGCCCAGCAGGATATCGGCGCCGGCGGCGCGGACCTGGTCCGGCCAGACGCCCTTGACCGTCGCCCGCGTGCCCACGGGCATGAACGCGGGCGTGCGGACGGGCCCGTGCGCGGTCTCGATCACGCCGGTCCGGGCGGCGCCGGCGGGCTCAGGTTGGATCACGCGAAAGCTGAGCACGGCGGGATGATAACAGGAACGGTGCCGATCGGCTGCCGGAAGGCGCCGATTGCCGGATACCGGCATCGGGCGGAGAGAGACGCGGCCTCAGGGGCTCCCGGCGGCTCCGAGTTCAAGCGGGGCGGGGATGACCAGCATGACCCGTTCGTCCTGCCGCTCGAACTGGGCATCGCGCGACCCGACCCGAACCAGCCGGAAGCCGTCGAACACCATGCCCACGCGCAGGATGCGGCCATCCACCACCGCCAGCCGCTGCTCCTCGTCCATGTAGGTGGCCTGCAGTTGATGCCGGGATGCGAACTCCTCGGCGGGCGTGAGGCCGGCGTCGGCCCCTCCCATCAGGCCCGGTCCCCCGCCCAGCCCCAGGGTGGCCGGTGCGGCGAACAGATCGCGGGCGATGGAGGTGGCGCTGAGCCCCTCCAGCCAGTCCAGGGAGGAGTCCAGCGCGGCGACCTGCTCGGGTCGCCTGGGCGGAGCCGGCCTGCGCGGCGCGACCGGGCGGTCGCCGGGACCGCTGTCGCCGCCGGCCACCGGTTCCGCGACGGCGGACTCCGGCTCTCCGAGCAGGACACGGTCCACCACGAACCCGCCGCTCGCGAGCACCAGGAAAACCAGGTATGCCCAGCGCTTAACGGACAAGGCGATTCACCTCCGCGGCGGCCAGATCCGGGCTCCGCTTCTCGACGGGCTGCTCCTGCTGGCGGGTGCCGCTGATGCGGCAGGACCAGCTCGCCTGGCAGCGCCGCTCGGGCCCGGCCGGCGGCGCGGTGATGGTGAAGTGGGTCACGTCGGTGAAGTCGATCTCCCGCTCCTGGCGGGCGAAGAACCGCTGAACCGCGGGAAACTCGCCGCGGGCGCTGAACTGCACGAAGAAGGCCCGATGATCCGGCTCGTCGATCTCGCCCAGCGGGGTGTAATGCTCCACCATCAGGCCACACTCGGCAGCCAGGGCGGCGATGCGGGCGATCTGCATGTCCTTGAGACTGGCTGGCGGCGGGACGCCGCCTACCTCGGCGAGCTGGGCCTTGCCGGCGCGGATCTTCTTCTCGAGCACATCAAGCTGCTGGCGGGCACGATCCAGTTCCTCCAATGCCGCGGCGTGCTCCTCGCGGGCCTCGCCCAGGCTGGTGAACAGCTTCAGAGACGGGTGAACCAGCAGCGCGTAGATCAACGCCGCCGCCAGGATCGACCCGGCGAGGATGGCCCACTCGTGCGGGCGCGGCAGGTTGTGCAACGTCACCTTCATCATCCCGTCACCAGCGGCAATGCAACTCGAACGTCATGGCCCCCTCCTCCCGCGACGCGTCCCGGCGCATATCGCGAAGATCCAGAGAGGCGAAAACCCCTGATTTCTGCAGCGCGGACATCAGCCCGGCCAGATCCTGATGAGCCGGAGCCAGCCCCTTGAGCGAGACCCCTTCCAGCAGTTGCGGCGGAGGCGCATCGGCGGCCTTGGGTGCGGGCCCCGCCGACGCGGGCCTGGGCGCCGGCTGCAATGACGGGCTCCACCGCGGCGGGTCGGTGGACAGCGCGGTCAGCGTGACCCGCTCCGGCATGGTGGCCGACAGGGTCGCCAGCAGCCGGCTCCACAGGTGCCGCTCGTGAAGCCGCTCGGCCAGGGCAAGCTGTTCGCTGATCAGCGAGGCCTCCCGCCGGGGCGCGCTCAGCCGCTCGTTCAGTTCGGCGGCCTTGGTCCGGGCCTGGTCGGCCAGACGCAGGAGCCGGCGCCCTTCCTGGGCCCGCCAGTGCAAGGCCACCCCGACGGCCATCTCCGCCGCCAGTGCAACCACCACCAGCGCGCAGACGCGGCGGGCCCTGATGCGCCGGGCCCGGGCCCGGCGGTACGTCTCGGGAAGCAGGTTCACGCGCGGCGTCATACCGGCTCCTTCATGGCCATGCCCAGACACGGTGCCAGCATCGCAAAGGTCCCCGCCGCGCAGGCCCGGTGCTGCGGATGGCGCGACAGCAGGCCGGCGAACGCCACCGATGGCTCCGGGGCCGTCACCGGCACACCCAGCGTCTCTCCCAGCAGGGTTCTCAGGCCTGGCATGCGACTCTGCCCGCCGATCAGCAGCAGGCGGTCGAATTCCGCCTGGGGTACCTGGCCGAGAACGAAGCGGCAGGCCCGCTCGATCTCACTGGTCATTCCCTCCAGAACCGGGCGGCACACGGAATAGATGACCTCGGGCAGCGTGTCCTCGCTGATCTTGCCGAGACCGCCGCCGGCGGCCCTGGCTCCGCGATCGCCCTTGCGTACGCCGTAGAGCCGCTTGTACTGCTCGGCGAGGGGGAACTCGAGCCGCAGTCCCGTCGCCAGCGCTTCGGTCATCTCGCGCCCCCCGCCGCGAAGCACGCGGGCGAACACCGGCAGGTGGCCGGACATCAGGTACAGCCGCGCCGACTGGAAGCCCAGGTCCAGCACGCCCCAGATCCGCGAGCGTTCGGAGCCGAAGCCGGACGCCGCCCCGAACTGCACCATCGCATTGGGCACCACGTCGGCCTTCAGGCAGTCCAGCTCGCGGGCGGTCAGCAGGTCGAGCTGCCGCTGCACGTCGGCACGCCGCGCGGCCAGCACCATGGCGGTGCCCCCGCCGGAGGTCTCGCGCACCTTCCACGCGGCGGTTTCCGCCTCTGCGACCGGCCAGGGCAACTGCCGTTCGAGCTCGAATTGCAGCGCAGCGGCCAGCTGCGCCGGCGGCAACGCCAGCACCGGCCCGGGAGCGTCCATCAGCCGGTACTCGACATCCGGCGGATTCAGCAGCAGCCCGCAGCGCGTTCGGGTGAATCCGCCGGGACCGAACACCAGCTCCAGCCGCTCGGCGAGATCAGCCGTCACCGGCTGGGCGGATTCGGGTTCCCGCTCCAGGTTGATCCAGTGATGGATGTCCCAGCCGCCGGCCCGCCCGCCGCGACGGATCAACTGCACCGCGCGCAGCGCGCAGGCGCCCATGTCCACCGCGATCAGCGAAGTGCGGGATGTCAGCCGGCTCAACATGGCTCCACCATTTCATTCCGCATCAGGATTCGAACATCCCGCCGCCCGTGATCAGTGACCGGCGGCACCGGCCAGGTCGAACATGGGCAGAAACAGCGACAGCGCCATGGTCCCCACGATGGCGCCCATGACCATCAGCATCAGCGGCTCGATGATCCGCGACAGCGACGCCAGCGTCTGGGCGTTGCTGTCCTCCAGGCACGCGGCCACGAAGAGCAGGCTCTCGCCCAGCTTGCCGCCCTCTTCGCCGGTGACGATGGCCGCGGCGAACGTGGGCGGCACCAGCCACGACTGCCGCATGGGCTGCCCGATCGAGCCGCCCTCGGTGATGGCCTCGGACAGCTCCGCGAGCAGCTTCCGGAAGTCAATGCTGTTGGTGCTGCCCTTGCAGAGCTCCACCGCCTCCAGCAGCCCCACGCGGCTGTCCAGAAGCTGGCCCCAGATGCGGCACAGCCGGGCGAAGAGGATGTTCCGCACCAGACTGCCGAACAGAGGAACGCGCACCGACGCCAGCGAAGTGAACCGCCGCCCGGCCGGACTGCGCAGAAACAGAACCAGACCGGCGGCCAGTCCGGCCACCGCCCCGGCCACGATCAGCCCGTGGCCGCGCATCCACGCCGACGCGTCGATGAGCAGCGCGGTGGTGAAGGGCAGATCCACGCCGAGGTTGTCGAACATGTCCGCGAACCGCGGCATGACGAAGATGAGCATGAGGGCGATGACCACGGTGCAGAGCATCATCAGCACCACCGGGTAGGCCATGGCGCCCGTGACCCGGGTGCGGATCTCCTGCTGCTGCCTGGTCAGAACGCCCAGCCGGTCGAAGGCCAAAGCCACGTTGCCGGAGGCTTCCCCGGCGGAAACCATGGTGGTGTACACCGGTGGAAACTGCCTGGGAAACCGGCTGAGGGCCTCGTTCAGCGTGCGGCCCTGCTCGACTTCGGCGCGCACAGAGGTGATGACCTGCCGCCAGTTCTCGCGCTGGCACTGCGATTCGATGGCCTCCAGGGCCTGGACCACGCGGGCGCCGGAACGCATCAGGATGCTCATCTGCTGGGTGAAGAAGAGGACGTCCTTGAGGGTTCCGCCGGGCCGGCCGGGGCGACGCCGCGAGACCTTGCCGGCCGAGGCGCCGGTCGGGCCGGACGACGGCTGATCGGCCACCTCCTCAAGACGGGTGATGAACAGGCCGCGCTGGCGCAGCATCTCGGCCGCCTCGTTGGGCGTGGTTGCCGTGATGGTATCGGCCTGGTTTTTGCCGGCCGCGTCGATGGCCTGGAATCGAAATGCCACGTTACTTCACCTCATCCGCTACCACTGCCCGGATCACGCCCCGGTCAACGCCGGCTCCGGTTCCGCCGCCGGCTTCGCGACCGGCGCCCGCCCCTCGGCGCGAATCGCCGCCCGGGTTTCCACGTGAGTCACCCGCAGCACCTCTTCGAGCGTGCTCCGCCCCGCCTCCACCAGGCGCAGCCCCTCCTGGCGGAGATCCTCGTGATGCTTGCTCTTGAGGTATTGCCGGACGCGCTGCTCGCCGGCCCGCTCGTGAATCAGGGCCCGCAGTTCGTCGTCGATCTCCATCACCTCGTAGATGCCGCTGCGCCCGCGGAAGCCGGAATCATGGCACTGGCGGCAGCCTTCACCCTTCTGGAAGGCCCGCGGCCGGGCGTCGGTCCAGCCCGCATCCATCAGGGCCGCCGGCGAGGGGTAATAGGAGGTCTTGCAGCTCGGGCAGATGCTCCGGGCCAGCCGCTGGGCGACGATACCGTTCAGCGCCGAGCCGACCAGGTAGTGCTCGATACCCATGTCCCCCAGCCGGGTCAGCGAGCTGGGGCAGTCGTTGGTGTGCAGCGTGCTGAGCACCAGGTGTCCGGTCAGCGCAGCCTGAATGGCCACCCGGGCGGTATCGCCGTCGCGGATTTCGCCGACCATGATCACGTCGGGATCCTGGCGGAGGATCGAGCGCAGGGCCCGCGCGAAGGTCATCCCGATCTGGTCGTTGGCCTGGATCTGGTTGATCAGGTCGAGCTGGTACTCGACGGGATCCTCGACGGTGACGATGTTGCGTTCCACCGTGCGGAGCAGGTCCAGCGCCGAGTACAGCGTGGTGGTCTTGCCGCTGCCGGTCGGCCCGGTGACCAGCACGATGCCGTGCGGCCGCAGCAGCATCCGGCGGAACAGTTCCAGGGTCTCGGTCCGGAAGCCCAGCCGTTCGAACTCGGTGTTGAGGCTGGACTTGTCCAGGATGCGCAGCACGATCTTCTCGCCCAGGATGGTGGGCATGGAGCTGACCCGCAGGTCGATCTCGCGACCCTCGGCGACGATGTGCACCCGCCCCTCCTGGGGCAGGCGCTTCTCGGCGATGTCCATCTTGCCGATGACCTTGATCCGCGAAATGATCGCCGCGTGCATCCCCGCCGGCGGGTTCATCAGCTCGCGGAGCACGCCGTCGATGCGGTAGCGGATGCGGGTACGCTTGCGGTCGGGCTCGATGTGGATGTCACTGGCCTTGTCGCGGATCGCCGACAGCAGCGCCAGGTTGACCAGGTTGATGATCGGGCTGCCCTCGATCATCCGGTCCAGGTCGGTGACGATGGCATCGTCGGCACCTTCGCGCTCGACCACCTCCACGTC
>CAYVVX010000308.1:0-5129 GCA_964455315.1 uncultured Planctomycetales bacterium
AGGTCTACTACCTGCTCCCGCACACGCACGACCTCGGCTTCGACGTCACCGTCCAGATCCTGGGCGGCCCCCGCGACGGCGAGGTGCTGCACCGCACCGCCGCCAACGACCACGAGGCCAACGGCAAGACCAGGCCGCAGGTAAAGTCCGGGCCGGTCGGCCCGCGTCGCCAGACCCTGCTGTCCAGGGTGACGCGAACCACCGTCACGGTCAGCGCTTCGGCCGAGGATGCCGCCGCCGGGTAGGCGGGTCTCAGGGCCGTGCGGTGGCGGTGTGACGGCTACAGCCCCGGCGCCCACAGGTACAGGAACTGCGGGCCGGATTGCGGCAGGCCGTTGCCAAGCTGGAACTGCACCAGGTTGACCTCCGGCGGGCCCACGGGTTGTTCGGCATAGACGTTGGGCTTGAAGCCCAGGGGTCGGTGATAGGTCACCACGCGGACCCGCTCGGCGTCAATCTGCTCCTTGAGATCGTCGATGGCGGAACGCAGGCTGCCGATCCTGTCGATGAATCCGAGTTCCAACGCCTGCTGGGCGGAGTACACCCGCCCGTCGGCCAGTTCGCGCACCCGGGGTTCATCAAGCCCCGGCCGGCCCGCGGCGACCACCTTGACGAAGCGGTCGTAGAACTGATCGACGAGTCCCTGGAAGATGCGCCGCTCCTCGTCGCCGAGCGCCTTGAACGGCGAGCCGGCGTCCTTCATCTTTCCGGAAGTGATGGCGATGGTTTCGACGCCGATCTTGCCCATGGTGCCGCGGATGTTGAACATCTGCATGATCACGCCGATGCTGCCGGTGACCGTGGTGGGGTGGGCGACGATGCGGTCGGTGCCGCAGGCCAGGTAGTACCCGCCGCTGGCGGCCACGTCCATCATCACCGCCACGACCGGCACGGACCCCTTGGTCCGCCGCTTGTAGTTGAGCAGCTCGGCGTACATCAGGTCGCTGGCGGTCACGCCGCCGCCGGGCGAGTTGATCCGCAGGATGAGCCCCTTGACCGCGGAATCCCGCGCCGCCTTGTCCAGCTTCTCCACGAACAGCGCGACCGGATTCTCCCCCTCGCCCAGCAGCGAGAACTTCGCCCCGTTCATGATGATCCCGTCCACGTCGATCAGCGCGATCTTGGCCGGGGCCCAGCCGCCGTCGTCCATGAGCACGGATTCATCCAGCGAGCGGTCGGCCGGCACGGGAGTGATCTTGTAGGCGGTCGGCCCGCAGCCGGTGACGGCCATGCCGATCATCAACAGCGGGAACGCGAGGCTGACCAGGGATGTTCGTGGCGCGTGGATCACCGGCTATACTCCTCAAGAGTGACTCAGCGGCATTGGCAGAACCGACGGCGGCGGCATTGTACGAGCCCGCGGGCGGAACTGGCAAAGGTGGCCGCGTTTCGGAGCGTCCGCATGCGTTTGAGCGACGATGAATTCGCGGATCTGGTCGATGAGGCCATCAGCAGCGTGCCGGAGGGTTTTCACGGCTACCTGCAGGACATCGCCATCGACATCGAGGACATGCCCGACGAGGCCACCTGCCGGGAAATGCGCATCCGCGACCCGCGCACGCTGCTGGGACTCTACCGCGGCGTCCCGCTCACCCAGCGGCACGTGGAGGACAGCTTCCGCTTCCCCGAACGCATCATCATCTACCAGCGCAACATCGAGCGCATGTGCCGCGATCACCGCCAGATCGTCGACCAGGTCCGCAAGACGGTCCTGCACGAAATCGGCCACCACTTCGGCCTCAGCGAGCGGCAGTTGCGGGAGCTGGGGTACGGGTGAGGCTGCTCCCCGCCGTATAGAGCCGTAGCCGATGCGCCGGACGGCGGCGTTCGCGCACCGACTCCGGGGCGTCTGTCGGGCTCCCGAAACAACTCACAGCCTGCCCACGTGCCGCCCGCTTCAGCCATTGAACTCCACTGGCCTGCGCCGATAATCACTTTGCTTTCATGATGCCGGAAAGGAGGCCCGTCATGTCCGATCTCGTGCCGTTTGCCCCAACTCCTGATGCTTCATCGGTCCTCGATGCGTTGCCCTGGGCGTCGCTCGGGCTTGGCGAGGAGGACATCCCCTGGGACGACCTGCGCAAGCTGGCCGACGCGGTGGCCGTGTCGACCGACGCGCGGGCCCGCCTCCTGCAGACATTCGAGCAGGCGGTCGCAGAGGTGACCGAGGATGACCGCAATCTCCGGGACGTGGCCATTCCGGCCGTGGTGGCGATGGCGGCGCAGCGACTGGATGCCGAGGGGCGGCGCGAAGCGGCGGTGGCGCTGCTGGAGGGACTCTACGAGGCCGGCGACCGAGACGACGACTTCACGCTGGAGCTTCTGCCCCGGGCGATCAGCACACTGGGTCGACCGGCGGCGGAGGCGGCCCTGGAGCTGCTGAGTCGCGAGGGCGTCGACATGGAGTGCTTCTTTCATCTGACCGCCGTGCTGAGTCACGCCCCGCGGGTTGACGGCGATGCCCGCGAGCCGGTGCTCCAGGCCTGCCGGGCGCTGCTGCTCGATCGCCGCTATCACTATGAGCGTTACACGCCGCTGGGCGCGATTGCCGGAGTCGTGGCCGACCTGGGCGACCGCGAGTCCCTGCCCCTGCTGAAGCGGCTTCACAAGCGGTCGGGCAGCGGCGACGTGCTGGAGGCCATTCACGCGCTGCAGGGTGATCCCGAATCGGCGATGCTGTTCGGACGTCCCCAGGAGCCCGTGGAAAGCTGGCTTCCTGAATTCGTCAGACGCATGAAAAGCCACTTCCGGAGGGTGGAGGCGTCCGCGCAGACGGAAGTTCCTGAGCCTGAAGCCGTCCCGGTGGAACCGTCCGAGGCCCAGCGGCTGTACGAGGAATTCGAGACATCAGAGCCGTTCAGAACCCTGCCGTCAGAAGCCGCCGAACACGCGTCGTTCGTCGTGAACATGTTCCAGGATTACCTGCAGCGATATCTCGGTGCGTCGCTGTTGAATATGCATCCAGAGGAGGTCGAGGAAGTCATCGTCGACATCCTGCCGCGCAAGGTTGCCGAGGAGCAGGACTTCTATGAAGCGATCCCGCCGGTGCTCACGGCCTTTTTCGGGTGGCTGGGAGACACCGGGTGGCACGCACGTGCCCGGGATCTGATCGACGCCGTCCAGTCCGGCACCGAAGCGATGCTGACCAACGCGGCCGACCCCGGCTACTGGGACATGGCCAAATCCTGCATCATGTCGGCGCGGAGGGCGGGGGTGGATCTCTCGGATCAGCTCGCCCTGGACGCGTACATGAAGCTCTACAACCTGGGGCTGTATGCGTCACCTGAACCGAGCAACCCTCCGCCGCCCCCGATGCCGCTGGATGACTATCCTCCGCTCGTGTCGCCCATTCATCGCGGCACCCCGCGCGTGGGGCGGAACGATCCCTGCACCTGCGGCAGCGGGCGGAAGTATAAGAAGTGTTGCGGGAAGGGGTAGGGCTCATGCTCGGCCACGCCGTCGTGCATTCGGGCTCATTCACTTCAGCAGCGCGACGAACCCCGCCTGCTCGAAGTGGTGATCGGCGGTCAAGGCCTCGCTGATCTGCAAATCGCGCATGATCTCGAAGCAAAGGCAGTCGGTCAGCGACCAGTCCTTGTCCGGCCGCTGCTCGTAGAGTTGCAGGCCGCGCTCGAACAGCTCTTCCGCAGGGGGGACAATCTCCGTGTCGGGATCGCCGGCCAGCGTCTGGTAGAGGCGGATGAAAGCGGCCCGGTGACGATGGTGGGCCAGTCCGTCGGCCAGCTCGGTGAGCACCCATGCGGAGGTGATGACACGGCCCCGGGTTCTGCGGCTGTACGCCACCGCCTGCTGGTGGTGAATGTCCTGCGGATTGAGGAGGGCCAGGTAATAGTGGGTATCCGCGAAGCAGATCACGACTGATCGACGCCTTTGGGGGTGCCGTGAATGTAATGATCGTGATTGGCGGCCATGTCCTCGGGCAGCCCTTCGGCGATGCCGATTACGTCCTTGAGACGTTCGTAGAGGGTGGGGTTGTTCTGGTCGGACTCGGTCACCGGCCGCACCTCAACCGTTGCGCCTTCAGGAAGTTCGGCTCCGGGCTCAAGCACCACGACGCCTCCCCGCACTGTACCCTTGCAGGTCATGTCTCACCGCCTTCAGGTTTCCTGCCTCCCGCCCCCATTGTAGCAGATCATCGTGCCTCCTGCCGCCCGGGGCGCCGCCTGACCAGTTCCGGCGTCTCCCCGCCCGCGGCGAAGAAGTCGAGAAGCTGCTCGTCGGTCGGCGGCGGGGCGGTGGAGAGCCAGGCCAGGAGGAACAGGAACGGAGGAAACGGCATGTCGACTGCATGGGTGGCGACGCCATCACTGACGATCATCTGCAACTCTCCGTCAGGGGAGCGGCCGATGACCAGGGTTGAACTGTCGGCGTCGAATCGCGTCAGCACGCTGCGCCGTTTCCAGAAACGGTAGCGCTCGAAGACCAACCCGCCCGGAATCAGCCACCACACCTCGCGCGACAACTGGCTGGCGAGCAGCACCAGGAGGAAGATCGAGGCTCCCATGCCGAGTTGCCCATACTTCCGGTCGAGAACGGATGACACCATCCAGATCACGCCCGCACCCACCACGACGAGCAGGAATCCCATTCCCAGGACCAGGTTCGACCACGACGAGAGGAACCGCCGAAGCCCGGCCGGCAGGAGGCCTGCTTTCACCGGGCTTGCGGTGGTGCCCAGGAGCCTGTCGATGAAGGATTCGTCGGCGAAGACAAAGTCGGTGAGCATGGTGTAGGCTTGCGCTGACTCCAGTTCCACCGGTTCGAAGCCCAGAGGCGAACCGATCGCCGAGGCGAACTCTGCCGGAATCTCCTGATCAACGAGGATCGTGACCGAGCCTGGGAAACCCCGGGCAACTTCGCGTGCCGCCTTGCGCAGGGGCTTGCCGTTTCGCAATCCGGATTCGAGGATTCGATGTGGGCAGCGAATCTTCGCCGCGGGCGAAGCGCACAGGCTGGCCAACCGCCGTTGTCTCCCCGCGGGCTTATCCAGGCTCAGTCGGCGCGCATAGCGCCAGCCACCGACTGCGGAGAAGGTCAGGGCCAGGGTTATTCCGAACGCGATGAGCGCCGATTCCGGTCCAGCGGCGACATACACCCGCGCCGTTATC
>CAYVVX010000308.1:5139-6816 GCA_964455315.1 uncultured Planctomycetales bacterium
AAACCAGCCAGATGAATGCATCGGCGATGCGTTGCGGCCGGGGGTTGGAGCGCAAGGCGAGGCGGCGCACGCGGCCCGCTGCAGGAGACGGGTCAGACGATGCCGCGCTCACGATGCCGCCTGATAGATCGCCGGTCGGTAGCACGGGCGGGGGACGGGTTTGTTCTCCGCCCTGGCCGCTTCGAGCCAAATGTCGCGGGCCCGTTCCACCTCGGTCAGTGCCTCCTGAGGGGTGGCGCCGAACGCTGAGCAGGCCTGCAGGTCGGGAATATCGGCGATGTATCCGCCGTCCTCATCGCTGTGGAAGATGTTGATGTGATAGTCCTTCATGAGCGGTGTCCGAGGTGTCGATTGTACCGCTGCTCACGACACATGTGAACCACATTGATCGCTGTTTCGCCCGATCAATTCCGGCATCTCCCCGCCCGCGGCGAAGAAGTCGAGAAGCTGCTTGTCGGTCGGCGGTGGGGCGGTGGAGAGCCAGGCCAGGAGGATGGGGAGCCCTGAATGGCCGGCAGGCCAGACGACCTTACGGGTGCGCAGTCCGTCGCTGATCAGTGCAGCGTGGCCGTCCCAGCCGCCGGAGCGAATCAGCAGAACGGACGAATGAGGATGGTACCGCTCCAGTGGGATCCTTCGCCTCCACAATCGCCGCCGCTTCAACACCAGTCCTCCAGGAATAAGCCGCCACTCGTCGCGCACCAGCAGCGTCACCCCAAGCGGTATCAGTGTCAGCAATACAAGGTTCACCACCCACAGCGGATCGACACGCCCGGTCGCCCGATAGAGGATGTAGACGAGGGCAAGTATTGGGAAGCCCCACCATTCCGTCGAAGACACCCATGCCCGCAGGAATTGACCCCAGGGGATCCCTCGCGGAGGTGCGCCGTTGGGTTGCTCGGGCTCGGTGGAATGATCTTCCCGCTCGTCCAGCATTCGACCGAGGAAGCGGTCCACCTGCCCGGTATTCGCGAGGTCGACTGGATCGAAGGCACGTTGATTTGCCTGCACCATCCGCAATGCCGCGGCAGGTGCCGGAGGGTTCATCATCAGGACCATGCCGTGGGGATGCGCTGATGCCGCCTGGCGCAGGGCGGTACGGCTCAGTCCGAGACCGCGAAGTTTCAGTTCCAACAGGCGATGCGGGAAGCGGCTGAGCGCGCCGGCGCGATCCCGACAGAGCCACCGCAGACGCCGGATGCGGCCGGGTGGCGAACTCCGGCGACGGTGATGCAGGCTGATCCCGGCAACAAGAATGCCGGACCCCAGTGCGATCAGCACGGAGGCGGGGAAACGGGCGATCTGCCACTCCGGCCCCAGTGCGTCCCGGCCTACCTCAAAACTGCTGATGGCGAGCAGCGCGAGCGGAAAGGTGGCCGCCGCGGTCCCGACTGACATCAGCAGCCCGCGCAGACCGAGTCGCCGCGGTACGTGGAAGCCGTGCACGCGGATGGACGGAGTTCCTGGCTCCGTCGGCTTGGTGTCGGGATGATCGGACGGGTCGCCGGGCATGGCGGAGAGCATAGAGCGAAGCGCTGGCCGATAGAAGCGCGAGCACACCCGTGCGGCCTTTGTCGAGTCGCCGGCGGGTTACCTGGGTACTCGTGTGGACAATTCCGGCATCTCCCCGCCCGCGGCGAAGAAGTCGAGAAGCTGCTCGTCGGTCGGCGGCGGGGC
>CAYVVX010000309.1:0-6795 GCA_964455315.1 uncultured Planctomycetales bacterium
CCCGTTCGATCCCGACAAGATCCTGCCCGGGCCCTGCGGCTGCGGCGAATCCGATGCGGATCGCAACAACAACGGCATGCCCGACTGCCGCGACGAACCCGCCGAGCCCACCGACGATTGCCCGGAGGATCCCGAGAAGACCCAGCCCGGCCTGTGCGGCTGCGGCGTGCCCGAGGACATCGGCGACAGCGACGAGGACGGGATCATCAACTGCCTCGATCACTGCCCGCACGACTATTACAACGACATCGACGAGGACGAAATCTGCGGCGACGTGGACAACTGCCCCTTCACCTGGAACCCCGGCCAGGAGGATGAAGACCAGGATACCATCGGCGATGCCTGCGACGAGTCCGAGATGAGCACCGTCGTCTCCCGCCGTTACAACCGGTTCGAGGACCAGTACGACATCGCCCTGCCCATCGCCGAGTGCCCGGCCAGCGAACCGCGCCGCGGCGGCGTCCAGCATCTCATCTTCACCTTCGCCGACGATGTCTATTACTCCGGCGAGTCCTACTCCTGCGAGTACGTCTGGCTCAGCGCCGGCTACTGCGACGGTGCGTACATCAGTGAGAACGCCGTCCATGTGTACATCGACGATCTTCCCGACAACACGCTGCTGACCGCCGTTCTCTTCAACCTCCGCGACGGCGAGGGACGGCTCCTCAACCCGCCGCCGGGCATCGACGTCGCCGTCCTTTCCGGCGACGTCAACGGCGACCGCGTGGTCGATGACACCGACGCCGACCTGATCAGGGATCACCTGTACGTGCCGGTCACCCAGCAGAACTTCCGCTGCGACCTGACCCTGGACGGCCTCATCAACGTCGCCGACCTCAACGTCGTGAAGCTCAACCTCGGCGCCTCGGTGTCCTGCGACCCGCCGGATACCCAGTCCTACGACCGCTGAGCCGGCATTAAGCTCGACCCCTCTCCGCTTGCCCCCCCGCGTGCGGGGGGAGGTGCGCGACGCCCGCCGCTTCCTGTCGTTGCCTCACCCCCGGGGTGGACGCCGCACGCCCTTCCCGCGACAATGACCGCACGGCGAAACGCGGTGGCGGAAGTCCGCTTTCCCTGGTCGATCTGCGGCATCGTTACCGGCCCTGACCCTTTCAGTGACCCTGAAATCCCCGCCGCCCCTTGGCCTGACACCTGGAGCCACCGACCATGTCTTCCAGCATGGAACACCTTCAAACCGCGATCGGGCCAGACACCACGCCGCCCTCTCCCCGCCGCCGGGCAACGCCCTCATCGGGGCCCCGGCCGGCCGCGGAGTCCCGGCCACAGCCCGCCGCCGCGCCCGCGGCGATCCGCCCCCGCGGCTTCACCCTGATCGAGATGGTCGTCGTGGTGGCGATCCTGGGCATCCTGGTGGCGATCTCCATCGTCGGCGGCAGCAAGCTGATCGACTCGAACCGGGGCAAGCAGACCCTGACCACCATGAAAACCCTGGAGCTGGCCATCGAGGCCTTCAAGCAGGATAGCGCGGCAAGCACCCTGGCCGGCACGGAGCTGGCCAGAATAAACATCAGCGGCGAGAACGTGCCCATCCGCTACCGCCAACTCTTCGGCGGCTTCCCGCCGTCGCCGGCCTCCTCGTTCGCCCTGGACGGGCCCACCACCACCATCATCTCCGACAAGCCCGACGAACATCCCGAGACCAGCTCCAAGATGAACCGGCTGCTCAAGCTCCTTCCCGTCAAGAGCCTCGGCCGGGAGTTCGCGCCCGGCGAAGTCGACTATCCCAGCATCGAGACCATGCTCATCTACATCCAGCGCCTGAGCCCGCGCGGGCGGAAGATCCTCGAGGATCTCCCCGACGGCGCCATGACCAACCTGGACAAGGACTGGGTCGTTTTCGACAGCGACAAGTCCGACAACATCACCGCGGCGGACCAGCGCGTCGATCTCTTCGAGGTGCTCGACGCCTGGAAGCGTCCCATGCGCTACGCCGTCAAGGCCCGCGGCATCGGTGACGTCATGTGGGAGCTTCGCTCGGCCGGAGCTGACGAAGTCTTCGCCGACTGCGACCCGGTGACCCGCTGGCAGTTCTGTGATGAAGACTTCAGCGACGACGTGATTCTGAGAGGGCCCGGATCGTGACCAGCAACCCGCGCATCCCGACCGCCGCCCGACCGGGGAGCCGCCGCGCCTTCACCCTGGTCGAGCTCATGGTCGTGGCCGCCATCATCATCCTCATCATCGCCGTCGCCACCCCCGCCATCGGCCCCATGCTGGCCTCCAGCCAGAAGGCCGAGGCCACCAGCATCCTGAAAGGGCTGCTGGCCTCCGCCCAGACCGCCGCCGAGGTCAAGGGCACCTCCGTCGGCATCCGCATCGAACGGGCCTTCCGCACCGACAACGACGGCTTCATGGTCGACCGCCAGGGCCGCCGCACCTTCGACAACGGCTTCGCCGGGCCGGTCTGGCTCGACCACCAGCAGGCTCGCATCCTCGACTTCGCCACCACCAGGCAGTACTCCTTCCGCTACGAGCCGGGATCGAGGGTCTACCAGCTTCCCGCCGGCGCCTGGGTCGGACCGGCGTACTACCTGAACAACTTCGACCTCAGCGAGGCCGGACTGACCTACACGCCGACCAACCCGCCCAGGGCCGTGCCCTACAACGTCTTCGAGACCTTCTACATCGTCTTCAACGCCTCCGGCGAGATCGCCACCTTCCCCAGTGACTGGAACTGGTACAGCGATCGCACCCAGCCCTACGTTGATCCCGACAACATTCTCCAGCCGCGCTACGTGGACAGCAACCGCCCCTCGGCGCTGTCCCTGGTCGTCTACGACCGCAAGGAGTACGAGCAGGTCGCCCCGACCGACGAGGCCCGCAGAGATTTCCTCCTTCGCCGCGCCGAACCCGTGTTCATCAACCGCGTCACCGGCAGCATCATCCAGGGAGGCTCGTGATGACCCGCGCTCCGCGGCCGACCATCGCCCCGACGCGAGACCGCGCCATGCGCCGCGGCTTCTCGCTGCTGGAGATCATGATCGCCATCATGATCCTCGGCATCGGCATGGTCATGGTCGCCACCGTCTTCCCCGTCGGGCTGGAAATCACCGGTGAATCGGTGCAGATGAACGTCAGCCAGCAGGTCTTCGAATACGCCATGTCCGTCGTCGCCGTCCGCGTGCCGCCGGTGAAGGACTTCGGCAGCCCGGCCGTCTCACAACGCGTCGTCGTCCCCGACGTTCAGAAGCTGGACCTAAACCTCAAGCAGGGATCGCTGGCGACGCTCAACAACCAGGACGTTTTCGTGCTGAACGCCGCCGTGCCGCCCAGGAGCCTCGGCACGCTGACCCCAGGCCCGACCCCGTGGATCACGGCCTGGACGACCCTCGATCTGTCGCTGAACGCGGGGCAATGGAATACGGTGCTGACCAAGTCGCGCGTGTTCACCGAGTTCCCGGGCTGGGACGCGGAGATCACCGGCAACCCCAACTGGGCCACCGTCGTGCCCCTGCCCAACATTCCCGGCGGCTATGTCGCCGCCGCCGTCGCCGATCCCGCCGCGGTCGCCGATTTCCCGGTCCCACGGCCGCCCCTCATGCGGGTCAACGCCCGGGCCAACTTCCCCCGCATCCACCTGCTCGACCGGGTCTGGCCGCCGCTGCCCATCGAGTACTTCGAGGATCCCGCCAATCCCAACCAGACCGGCTACTACCTGGTCCCCGACAACGATCCCAGCGCCTTTGAGTTCCTCGGCGACCCGGCCAACAACACCTTCCGCGGCCCGCGCGTCGCCCAGCTCATCGCCACCGGCGACGACCTGCTGGGCATCCGCCCGCGCCGCTTCGCCTGGGGCATGCTTCACCATCGCATCTCCTCGGCCACCAACATCCGCCACCTGCTGATCTCCGTCGCCTGCCTCCACCGGGCCGACCCCAACGCCCGCTTCGTCCGCCAGGCCGACGAGTCCGGCAGCAGCAACTTCACCTACAACCCCAGCGATCCGCCCGACCGCGAGGCCCTGATCCTGCCCAGGACCCAATACGAGGCGCCCTCCGCGACGCCGCCCGAGCCTTACGTCTTTCCCGAGCCCTGGCTGGTCATGCTCAACCGCGTGAACTTCAGCAGCGGCGAGCTCATCTGCTCCAGCAACGTCGCCCGGCTGCTGCCGGCCGGCTCCTTCTTCATCATCGCCGAGCGCAAGGGCAACTTCTTCCCGGGCACCGCCCACGAGGTCTCCACCGTCGATGATCCCGGCGTGTTTCCCGACAGCGACCCCGACAACCCCACCGCCCGCCTGACCGTCACCGGCGGCAGCGGTTCGGCCAATGACCTGCTCGTCTGGGTCTATCCGCCGGCCTACACCCCGCCGAGCGGAACCGCACCCGGAACCTTCGCCCCGAATTCCCCCGTCGTCGGCGTCGGCCTGAGGCAGGTGAAGATCCCATGACCCGCGCACCGAACCATCCCGTACCCGCCGACTCCCATCCATCGGCCGCCCGCAATGTACCGGCCGGCCCCCGTTCAGCGGCCGGGCACAATGTAGCGGCCGGCCCCCGTGCCGGCCGTCCCGGCACCCACCGTGTCCGGGCCGCGGGCCGCGCGTTCACCCTGGCCGAACTCCTGGTCGCGGTGGCCATCATGGCGGCGCTGATGACCCTGATCGCCACCGTTTTCGCCACGGCCAGTAAGGCCAGCGGCACCGCCCAGGCCATCGCCGCCGCCCATCGTCAGCAGAGCCAGACCACCCAGTCCATCCGCCGCGACCTCGAAGCCATTGTGCCCGGCCCCGTGGCGGCCGGGGCCATGCCGCCGATGCTGGCCATCGCGGGCGTGGAGGTGGCGGCCCAGGAAACCCCGGCGGCGGCGCCCCTGCTGCACCGCGCCGACGTGCTCATGCTGCTCATGCCTGCCGGCCAGCGGCGCGACTTCGCCCCCTACGTGTACTCCGGCACCACCGCCTACCAGGCGAGGCAGGTGGTCTACGGCCACGCCGACACCGGCAAGCGGAACGCCGCCGGCAACTGGGATCCCAATTTCCTCAGGAGCATCGACACCGCCGGGCAGCAGCCCGTCGCCGCGGAGTGGCACCTGGCCCGCCGGGTGATCGGTATCCCCTCGGCGATTCCTCCGGCCGGCCCCGGCGCGGCCGGCGGCGCCCTCACGGCGACCGCCTTCCTCACCGGCGAGGCGGACGTGTACTCCTTCAATCCGCAGATGAACCCGGCGCTGAATCCCCCGGCCAATCCGCCGCTGGGCTTCTTCCGCTTCGACGGCGCCGCCACCGACCCGGTCCAGGCGTACTACCACGCCCCGGTCGCCGCCGGCGAGAATCATTACTTCGCCAAGCGCGGTGCCGAGCATTACCTCCTGGCCAACGGTTACTGGTGGGGCCGTACCGGCGCCAACGCCTACGTCCGGCTGGAGGCCGGCAACATCATCCCGCCGCTGATGATCACCAACGACTTCACCCTGAACAACAGCTGGAAACCTTTCCCCTCTCAGTGGTTCTACGCCCCGGGAAGCCGGACCATCATCGACCCCGCGCCCCTCCCCGGGCACACCACCGCCGCCGCGTGGCATTTCCTCCCGCGCTGCAGCTACTTCAAGGTCGAATTCACCTACGACAACCCTTATGAAGTGACACTGGACCGCTCCCAGAGCCCGCCCGAAATCACCTTTACCGGCTGCGACGACACCGGTACCCTCCTCTGCCCCGCCCCCGTCCCCGTTCGCTGGCAATCCGTCCCCGCCGGCGAGATTTGGGTCTGGTCCGGACTCTCGGTGGATCCGAATGATTATGCAGGTGCGAATCCCGTCGACAAACGGGACCTGACCCACCCCTTCCGCTGGCCTCGGGCGATCCGGATTACCCTCCGGTCCTACGCCGGCGGACAGGAGCAGCCGATCCAGCAGACCATCGTCCACGCCTGGAAGAACTAGGCGTGGAACCGGCGTCGAGCCGGTCGATCCGAGGCTGCCGGACCAGCGCAGGACACGATGTCGGGCTCTTGAGCAGTATCTTCGGCCCGTTCGCAGGAGTACGCGTGATGTACCGCAACCTCAACCATAACCACCGCCGGCGCGGCACCGTGCTGATCATGGTCATCGGCGTTCTGGCCATGCTCTTCATCATCGGCTCCTCCCTGCTCATCGTGGCCCGCTTCGAGCGCAACACCGCCGACCTGGCCGCCGTCGGCCGCAGTCTTGACGCCGTCGGTATCGCCATCCTCGACCCCATCATCGCCATGCTGGGCACCGACGTGAAGGGCGACGACGGCGTCCCCTACAACCGCGGCTTCGTCACCGGCGACACCTCCATCGCCGAGGACTACACCGACCTGCCGGGCTTCATCAGCCAGGTCGGCAACAACGTGTATCGCAACGGCGATCTCTACCTCAGCAGCAACGAGCCCATCCGCTCCGGCGCCAACCGCCCCTGGGTGCTGACCTTCGCCTCCGCGGGCATGGACGCCCTGACCCCCAACCAGGCCTATCAACTGTCCTCCAACTCCCCGGAATCGCAATCCGCCCAGCGCATCAGCCGCAGCAACGGCCCCGGGCGGGACGCCGACGGCGACGGCCTGACCGACTCCGGCGACTCCGGCATCTTCGCCAACCTGACCGCCACGTTCGGCGGCGGCTACCGGCTGGAGGCTCGCGTCCTCGGCAACGGCGGCATGATCGAGCTCAACCGCCTGACCCACCCGGCGCTGCTGGCCACCGCCATCCATCCGCTCGACTACGCCGACCCGTTCGCGTTCCTGAATGACAACCCCGATCTCAGCAACCGCAGCGACCTGGAGGGCGCCCTCCGCCGCCGCTACATGCTCC
>CAYVVX010000310.1:0-6789 GCA_964455315.1 uncultured Planctomycetales bacterium
GGCCTCGATGCGCTTGGTCTGCGGCGGCGCAAACGGCCATGGCGGGAAGCCCGAGGGATTCGCCTCGCAGGAATAGAGCAGCATGTGGAACGGATTGGGCTCGGCGGCGGTGGTGCCGGCGCGGGAGGTGGCGTAGATGACCGTGGGTTTCTCGTAGAGCGGCTTGGTGTTGGGGAAGTAGTAGTGCGAATCCATGACCCGCTTCTGGTAGTACGAGTCGATCATGAGCACGTCGGCGAGCTGGCCGTAGTTGTAGTAGTTGCTGGGCTTGAAGGCGCCGTTCATGTTGATGGTGGTCGGGGCGTTGTACTGAGCCTTGAGGCTCGCGGCCTGGGCGATGAAGTGCCGGCCGAGGATGCCCATGGGGTTGGACCCGCAGGGCAGTTTGACCCCGGTGCCGCAGAAGTTGTTGGCGACGTTGGACTCCTCGGCATCGGGTTCATCGTCGAGAAACCACATCAGGGGCGTGGTGCAGTTCCATTTGCCAGGCGAGTCGATGACGAAGCCATAGTTGTGGTCGGCGGCGTACTGTTTACCGGCGCTGGTGCCCAGCAGATCCGCCAGGCCGCTGGAGGACATGTTCATCACCAGACCGTTGAGCCCGTGATCCTCCGCGGAGTCGATCCACGCCCGGGCGGCGTTGAGGTCACCATCGTTGGTGGGAAAAGCGGCCCAGGAGGCGTAGACGAAGGGGTTCACCCATGCCGGAAGGCAGCCGGTGGCGGTCTTTCCGTCGCCGTAGACGCCCTGGAATACGTGGTAGGACATCGGCGCCAGCGGCGATGTCAGTGTAAGCCTGCTGACCGCGAACCCGAGTCCCGGTTCGCCGGCGGTGGTGGTCATGGCGGTGACGTCGTTGCCATCCATGCGGATGGTGAGGGGCGCTGCGCCGCCGGTGCGGCGCCAGTGCAGCGTGACAGTGCGCAGATCCGGTGAGAAGCCGACGCTGGCGAGCTGTGGAGTGACCGATTCCACGGCCACGGTGGTGTTCACGGTTCCAGCCGATGTGACCACGCCGACGTTGAGGGAAGGCGTCTTCGGCACGAAGCGAAGTCGAATGACGGCATGGGCGCTTCCGCCGGCGGGGATGGTCGACGGGTCGCATTTGAACCAGACCGGCTCGCCGGTGTCGAGAATGTCCTGCGGCGGATTGTCCCAGCGGAAGTAGATGCTGTAGGTCTGGTGCCCGTTGTTGTCCTTGAGCTTGATGGCGTCGTTGAGGCTGTACCCCGCGAGGGTCATGTCGCTGACCGAGACCGCGGACGCGCCGTCATTCCTGAGGAAGACGTGGACGTTGGCGCCGACCCGCTCCGGCGCGCAGGCGGTTGGGTAGTTGCGGTCGCTCCACAGGCACAGATACTCACTGAACGGGTTGTCCTGCTGGTAGTTGGTGCCCAGCAGCGTCACGGCGGCGACAGCAGTGGACCAGGACCCGCTCAGCACCACGGCCGCACCCAGGAGAATCGCACTGCGACAACGAACCGTCCTCATCCGCCGTCTCCTCTTGTCATCATGGGTGGGCAAACCACCAGCCCCGGCCTCCTGCCGCGCCGCTCGCACATTCCTGGCGAAACCTCGGCACCGGCGACAGGCTTCGACCCCCGCGACCCGCCAGGGCCGGGAAGCCAAACGACTCTGTTGTCATAATAGCAGAATTTTTGTCAACAAGGCAATCCATTTCCGTCTCGTCGTGGTGCCCACTCCATGGGTGGACTTGCGTGTTCAAGCCAGCCTGGGCGGGGAAAGGTTCCGCCGTCTCGGAAGGGGGCTTGGCCTGCCCGGCCCCCCACGTTGTCTGCCCTCGCGGGCAGGGCCCGCCGCCGTGCCCAGCCTGCCAAGCGCGACCGGTTCGATGGACATGTCAGCCCGGGCGATGTATACTCCAAAACTTAGTTTGTCAATGACGTGAACATACCCTAGTATCGGACCTCATCTGGTGGAGCGCTGGCTCGTCTTCGATTGGTCTGGGCACAGGCCTCCTGAGACTGAGCAGAGAAGCCGGTTGCCGACCGCGACAATCCCGAGGATTGTCCAGCAGGTGCCTTGTGGCGGAGGCGGGATTCCCGTCCCCCGTGAAGCCGGAGTGGATGGTGGTTCCGGTGAGCTTCCTGGGTGTGCGGATTGTAAGGAGCACTGATCGTGTCGTTTGTGGAAGTGCTTGATACGGGTCTGGTGTACCGCAATCCCATGCCGCACCTGCGCAGCCGGCACGCCTACTTCCCATCGCTGGTAGCACTGCCCGGTGGTGAACTGCTCTGTGCGCTGGACATCGGCAGCGCGTTCGAGGCGGTGGACGTGCGCTCCTTCGTCTGTCGCTCGTCGGACGGAGGTGCGTCGTGGTCCGATCCCCAACTGATCTTCAAACCGGATGAGTCCGCGCATCGGGTCTCCACGACCTGCCGCATCAGCCGCATGCCGGACGGCGACCTGGCCGGCCTGGCGTGCCTGTTCGATCGCTCACGCGAAAACGAGGGGCTGGCGAATCCGCAAACGGAAGGGTTCGTCGATACGACCTTGGCGCTGGTGCGATCGACCGACGGCGGCCGGACCTGGTCGGCACCTCGGCCGATCCCAATACCGGACGGCTGGGCGCACTTCGAGACCTGTTCCCCGATGCTCGCCCCGAGCGCTTCGCGCCGCCTGGTGCCCACATCCTATTGGAACGACTGGCAAGGCAGGTGCCCGCATGGCTCCAACCGCGCGATAGCGCTGCTGTCCGACGACGGGGGCAGCACCTGGTCCCGGATCATCCACGTGCTGGGCGGTCCGGAAGCAGGATTCAGCGGCTGGGAACAGAAGCAGGTGGTGCTGAGTGACGGGCGGCTGATGGCGCTCTGCTGGTGCTACTCGTCCGCGCAAGGCCGCAACACGAACAACCATTTCGCGTTCTCTTCGGACCAGGGATCCTCGTTCGGCCCCGCACTCGCTTCGCCCCTTCTGGGCGAGACCTGTACCCCGGTGGCATTGCCGGAGAACCACATCCTGTGCGTTTATCGCTGCGCCGATGTGCGCGGGCTGTGGGCCCACCTGGCCCGCATCGAGGGCGACGCCTGGAAGCCGCTGGCCGATGCGCCCTTGTGGGGCACCAATGTGGAATCTCACGAGAGCGCGGACAAGGGAATGCTGGCGGCCATGGCAACGCTGCGGTTCGGCTGCCCGAGCGTGCTGCGCCTCGAAAGCGGCGAGGTTCTTGCAGCGTTCTGGTGCGTGGAAGACTGCGTTTCGAATATCCGATGGTTCCGCCTGAAGGTATCGACCCGATGATGGTGCCTGGCGTCCTTACGATCTCGTTGTCCGCCTGGATGGCCGCCGGGGCGAGCGATCCTGGTGGGCCGCTGCGCATCGAGCCGCACCCTCAGCTCGGTACGTTTAAGCAACAGCAGCGGCCCGACCGCCCGATCATCGCCTGCTATGGCGGCATCGGGCTGCACGATCTGGGCGGCGACGAGTGGACCGGATACAACATCCGTCACCGCGCCGACGTCGATCGACTCATGGAGCGCTGCCGGACCTTCGGCATGCGGCGAATCTGCGCCAGCCTGCTCGAGCAGTGGCCGCACTTGTCCATGACCGCGCCCCCGCCGGACGGGCACGACGACCTCATCCTGTACGCGATCGAGGCGGCTCACGCGGCGGGTGTGGAAGTGTACGCCGACGTTCCGGCCTTCGCGGTCTTCGAGCAGATGGACCGCCCGTTCCGCACGGCTCATCCGCACACGCTGAGCCGGAGCGCGACCGATGAGCCGACGCCGCACATGTTCTCACCGGCGTGGCCTGAAGTGCGTCGCTACCGACGATCCCTCATCCTGGAACTGCTTTCGAAGTATCCGGTCGACGGCGTGCAGCTCGATTTCATCCGCTGGCCTTACTACGGGCGCGACCTGCTCAACGGGGTGTGCGCCCACGGCTACGATGAGCCGCTGCTGGACGCGCTGCGCAAGCGATACCGCCTGGCCGACGATTTCCGCCCCAGTCCGGACGATCCCCGCTTCCTGGCGGCGCGCCAGGAGCTGGTCACACTGTTCATCCGCGAGTTGCGCGAGGATATGCGCCACAACGGCATCGACCTTCCCGTGGGCGTTTATAACTCGAACACCTTCGGACGCACCTGCAGCCTGCGCGATGTCTGCCAGGACTGGCGGACCTGGGACGCGGAGCGTCTCGTCGACCAGCATCATCCCATGTTCTACGTGGACAGCCTGACCCGGCTGACCCGGGCGGTGGACAGCCTCACCTCGATCAAGCGGAGCGATTCCACCGTCTTCGGCCCGCTGTTCCTCTGCGAGGTTCTGCCGCCGGAGCGCGGACCGGATACGATGGCGACGCAATGCCGTGAGGCCGCCCGGCGGATGATCAAGCAGGGCTGCGACGGGCTGTGGTTGTGCCGGGCGGCGGAGATCGAGAAGTTCGGGCTCTGGCCGGTGGTGAAGGAGTTGAGCGACACGTCGCTGCAGGCCATCCGTGATGAATCCTTTGACCCGCTCTACGAGAATCTTGTCGAGAACGGCAGCTTTGAACGGGGGCTCTCCGGCTGGTCGGCCCCGACGAGCGTCGCGATCGTCCCGGATCGCCCCTTTCAGGGAACGGCGTCCGTGCGCATCACCCTCCAGCAGACGCCGCAAACCATCGAGCAATCGCGGCCCGGCGAGTATCACCCCGCTCCGATCATCGATGTCCGCTCGCTGGCGTTTTCCTTCGCCTGCCGGTGCGTCGACCTCGAAGTTGCGGAACCACCGCGCCTGGAACTGGTGCTGACCTACGCGAACGGCGAAGCGGAAGTCAGGGGCTTCGAACTGGATGGTCGGCAGTCGCGCTGGATGGTCCAGGCCGAGGCCTTTCGGACCAACCGCAAGCCGCCGGACCGGACGCTGCGATCCACGCAGGTCCGACTGATCGTACCCGCGGGCGCCGGTCAGGTCTGGCTGGATCACGTGGAGTTGATCCGCGACCCTCTGGACAATCCCCTGTTTCGCGATGTCGCGACGCTAACGGAGGACCGCTGAGCCATGCGCTGTGTCTCCACCACCACAATCCGTGGTCTCAGCCCGGTCATCCTGTTGACGCTGGCCGTCTGTGGCCGGGTCGAAGCGGGCGACGAAACGCCGTGGCATTTCCGCGGTCCTTTCGGGGTGGCCGTCAACAGCCGGGACGTGGTCTACGTTGCTGAAATCAACAACGCCCGGCTGGCCAGGTTCACCTCGGACGGCCAGTGGCTGGGGACACTGCGCTCAATCGACGGTTACGGTGAGCTGAAGGGGCCGTTCGATGTCGCGGTGGGGCCCGGCGACGGCCTGTACGTCACCGACACGCGCAATCATCGGGTGTTGGCTCTCGATGCCGCCGAGAAGCTCCGCTTTGTGCTGGGCAGCGGAAAGAAGAGCGCCCGCCCGGGCGACTTCATTGAACCCCACTGCGTGGCGGTCAATCGCCGCGGCGAGATCTTCGTGTCCGACACTTTCAATGCCCGCATCCAGAAGTTCTCGCCGACAGGTGAGTTCCTCAAGGCCTGGGGCCGGCCCGGTTCGGGTCCGGGCGAGTTTCTGCACAACGGCTACCTTGGTGGAATCGCCTGCGATGACCTCGGCTTCGTCTACGTCAGGGAAACCGACGGTGGAAGAATCCAGAAGTACAGCGAAGATGGCGAGCATGTGCTCACCTTCGCCCGGCGCGGCATCGGGCCCGGTGAACTTGACGAGGGCTACGGCTGCGCCTTCCTGAACGGCACCATCTACTGTGCCGACACCTTCGAGAATCGGATTCAGCGGTTCACAACCGCCGGTGAATTGATCGATATCTGGGCTCCCGGTCACGGCAACGAAGGGGAGAAGTTCAACCATCCGGTGGATACGGCGGTCACCTCCGGAGGCGACATCATCGTCACCGACTGGAAGAACAACCGGGTGCTAAAGCTCGACAGTTCGGGCAAGTTCCTCGCCATCTGGGGGGCGCCGCAGGAAGACATACTTGCCTACCAGCCGCCGGAGCGATTCCCCCGCCCCTGCGGCAACAAGATCGGGTTCAGCGCTTATGCCGGGCTCAGCGACCCCGACCTGGAGGCCTGCCGCAAGGCCGGCATCAGCGTCATCTACCCGTCCTTCAACAATCAGGACGGGGACTGGGGCATCGCCGCCACTGTCGAAAAGGCCCGCGGCATGGGCATCGAGGTGCATCCCTCGATCGCCATGTTCACCTTCGGCCAGAACAGCGCGTTCAGCCGCGAGCATCCGGAGCTGCACATCTGGAAAAAGGGCGCCGGCTCCCCGATGAACAGCATTCTCTCGTGGTCGAACCCGCGATGCCGCCGGTTCCGTGCCGATCACCTGGTGCAGCAGGCGCAGGTTACCGGCGTGGACGGTATCATGCTCGACTACATCCGCTACCTGGGCAATGACCTGGGCTACGAGCCACCGGTGCTGGCCGCGTACCGGGAGCGGTACGGCGACGATGCCGGGGAATTGCCGGTCGACGACCCGCAATGGATGCAGTTCCGGGCCGATTACGTGACCCAGTTCATCGTTGAGCTGCGCCGCAAGCTCGCCGACCTGGAGCGGCCCGTAAGTCTGTCGGCTTACCTGAGTCTGCCGGTCCCCGAGCAGTCGATGGAGAGCGCCTTGCAGGACTGGCACACCTGGGCGAGGATGGGCAGCGCGTTCGGTGACGTGAAACAGCCGGCGCAGCCGCAGGGCGCGAGTTTGGCCGCGTCGACATGGGGCGCACTGTCCGATCCGAAGAAGAAGCACCCGCCCGTTCGCCCGGTCGCCGCCTGGATGAGCGCGAGACGGTGACGCT
>CAYVVX010000311.1:0-6739 GCA_964455315.1 uncultured Planctomycetales bacterium
CGTGCCGGTGGTGGCCGTCCTGCTGACCCTGTTTTTCCTCTACCTGCTGGGGCTGCTGGGGGCCAGCGTGATCGGGCGCCGGGTGATCGGGCTGTTCGAAGGGTTTTTCACCAAGCTGCCGGTGGTCAAGACCATCTACCGCTCGGTCAAGCAGATCGTCAGCTCGATCGGCGGCATCGAGTCGCAACGCCTTCACAGGGTGGTCCTGGTCGAGGTGCCGCGCAGCGGGCTCAAGCGGATCGCGTTCATGACCAGTGTCATGACCGACAGCGACAGCGGGCGCCGGCTGGCCAACGTGTTCATTCCCTACACCCCGTACCTGACCACCGGGTACATGCAGATTGTGCCCCTGGAGGAGGTTTCCGAAACCAACTGGACCTTCGAGGAGGCCGCCAAGCTGATCGTGTCCGGCGGGATCATCAGCCCGTTGCAGGTGCCCTACGACACGATTCACAAGGTGGACTTTCCGGCCTCCGACGGTCCCGCGGGAGCCGCTTCCGCAGCCGTTTGACTGGATTGGATGATCCGCCCGCCGGCCGGTGAAACCGAGCCCGCGTTGGCGCTTGTAGAACAGGATACTCGTTATGAAGAAGCATATTTTCAGCGTGTTGGTGCAGAATCAGCCGGGTGTGCTGGCCCATATCGCCGGCATGTTCGCGGCCAGGGCCTTCAACATCGACTCCCTGGTGGTCGGCCGGACGGAGGATCCCATCCTCTCGCGGATGGTCATCGTTTCCACGGGTGACGAGCTGACCATGGAGCAGATCCGCAAGCAGCTTGGCAAGATCGTGACCGTGGTGAAGGTCCGCGACCTCAGCGAGCAGAGCTGCGTGGAGCGGGATCTGCTCCTGATCCAGGTGCACTGCCCGCCGGAGAAGCGCGGCGAACTGCGCCATATCTGCGAGGTCTTCCGCGGCAGCATCGTGGATGTCGGGCCCCGGGCGGTGGTGATCCAGCTCACCGGGCCCGAGGAGAAGATCGAGGCGTTTGTCGAGCTGTGCCGTCCCTACGGCATCAAGCAGCTTTCCCGAACCGGCGTGATCGCCGTGCCCCGGGCCACGCAGCCCAGCGAAGGCGAGGGCACCGGCACCCCGGAGCCGCGCCGCACACGGACCCGCTCGCTCACGCCGGCTCCGTCGGCGACGCCGGAGATGGCCTTGCCGCCCAGCTAAGCGGGCGCGGTACCTGGCCGTGCCGGCCGCGGAAACGCTGGCCCGGACGCCGGTTGACTCCGCGGGCTTGGACCTTGCGGCACCGGTCGGTTAACGTGACGACCGTGGGACGGCGTTCAATGCCGTCCCCGGGCGTCTCGCTTTGGGCGTGGAGCGGGCGAACTCCTCACCCCGGCCGGGCCGGATGAGCAGCCCTTTCACCCGCGCATGAGCAATCGGGCCGAGACATGGCGGAAAACCAGGACCAGGTGTTCAGGGCCCTCGCCGATGCCAACCGCAGGCGCATCCTCACCGCGCTGTGCCGGCAGCCGGCGTTTGCTGGCGATCTCGGGCGGCTGGTGGGGTTGGCGCCCAACGCGGTTTCCTTCCACCTGAAGGAACTCCGGGCCGCCGGTCTGATCACCAGTCATCGCGAGGGGCGGCACCTCCAGTATCGCCCGAACCTTTCCGCCGTGGGCGACTTCGTCCAGCGCGTGCAGACCCTGTTCCCCGCTGATGAGTACGCATCCGCGCCGGTGCCCCAGCAGCGAACCGCGCCCGGCGTGTCGCGCCCGCGGCGCAGCCCACTGCCGCCGGCGGCCCCGCCTTCGCCTCCGGCGGATGCCCCCGACACCATGCCCACCGAGCTGCTGTAACCCCGCCCACGCAGCAATCTTCACGGCCGTGCCACGCTGCGCTCCTGCTCGTCGATCACCAGTACCTTGCCCGGGGTGAGATCCTTGAATGTGTCCACCCGGCCGGCCGGCCAGCGCACTTCGAGCATGTCGATTCTGCCGTGCCCGCCGGTCCCAAAGGACAGGGTGAGATCGGACTGGGCCAGGTACGATGATCCGGTGCGGACGATGCGCCGCTGCTTCAAGTCGCCGCTGGTGGCGATGACCCGCGCTCCCAGGGCCGCGGTGTTCAGCCCCGCCCCGCGCAGGCGGACCATGACCGCCCGCGACGCGTCGGCGGGCAGGTCGTTTCTCAGCAGTCTGGGCGGGCCGCCATTGGTGGTGATGATCACGTCCAGGTCGCCGTCCAGGTCGACGTCCGCGCAGGCCAGAGCCCGGGCGACGATCGGCTGCTGGAACGGCTCGCCACCCTGGTCGGTAACGTCCACAAACTGCCCCGCGCCGTCGTTTCTGAACAACTGCGGACGCTGCTCGAAGGTGACGTCCTGTTGGATGGCGTTGATCTCCGGCTCGATGTGCCCGTTTCCGGTGATGAGATCCTGGTAGCCGTCGTTGTCCAGGTCCGCGAAGAGCAGGCCGAAAGTCAGCGACAGCAGCGTCGAGCGGGTCAGCCGGGCCTTGCCGGCCTGGTCCTGGAAGAAATCGTCGGAGAGCTGGGTGTAGAGTGACAGCGGCTCGCGGCTGAAGTTGCCGATGGCGACCGCCCAGTGACCGGTGTTGTGGATGTCAGCCACGTCGATACCCATGCCGGCGCGGGCCCGGCCTTCCTCGTCCTTGCCGACGCCGGCACTGACGCCGCACTCGCGAAAGGTGCCGTCGGCGTTGTTCATGTACAGGAAGTTCGGCTCGGTGTCGTTGGCGATGACCAGGTCGAGCCAGCCGTCGTCGTTGAAATCCGCGACAGCGGCGCCCAGCGACTTGCCGCTGGGGTTGAGCAGTCCGGCCCGGTCAGTGACATCCTCGAACCGCTTGCCGTCGATGTTGCGGTAGAGGCGGCAGGAGTCGCCCTTGTACTGCTGCGGCGTGGCGTAGCTCTTGTTCTTGCCGTCGAAAGCGGTGAACAGGTCGGTTTCCGGCGACCACTTGACGTAGTTGCAGACGAAGAGATCGATCCGCCCGTCGCGATCCGCGTCCAGCCAGGCGGCCCCGGTCGACCAGGAGGGCAGGTCGCTGCCGTCGTGCGTCGCGGTGATGCCGGCTTCAGCGGTGATGTCGACGAACCTGCCCGCGTCGTTGCGCAGCAGAAAGCACGTGCCCACACCGGTCAGAAACACGTCCGGATCGCCGTCGCTGTCGTAGTCGCCGAAGGTGCAGCCCATGCCGTAGAAGCTCAGGTTCAGCCCCGCTTCCGCGGTCACATCCTCGAAGGTGCCGTCGCCGCGGTTGCGATACAGCGCCGCGGTGGGCGCATCACCGGGCTGCTCGTGTCCCGGCCAGTACGAGCTGTTGACCAGCAGCAGATCGGGGTCGCCGTCCGAGTCGTAGTCCAGGAAGCCGCCGCCGCTGCCCATCGTCTCCGGCATCCACTTCTTGCCGAATGCACCAGTGACATGGGTGAAGCGGATGCCGGCCTTGTCGGTCACGTCGGTGAATCGCAGCGGCGGCTGGTCGGAATGGATCTCCGGCTGGGTGTAGTCCTTGCGGGCGTAATCCGGCTTGACCGCGGCCTGCTCGGGTGCCTCTCGCTTGCATCCGGTCAGCACCGCCGCCGTAAGCAGGGCCGCGGTGATGTGGAAGGCCCTTACCTGCGTTGTATGTTTTATTCCGCGCATCAGTGCCCCCCATGCTCCGCGGCTTGCACCACCGCGGTGTTGCCGATTTTCAGATCATGTACGTGGATCATCTGCGTCTCCCGATTCGCGTTGGGATCCCGGAGGCGGTACTGCTGGGTGATCTCCTGGGCCGACTCGTCGATGGAGTACCGCTCGAAGGCCGCTTCCGCCTCGGCGGCTTCCTTCTCGCGGCCGAGCGCCCGCAGGCAGAACATGCGGTGCTGCTGGGCGATGCGATCCTCGCGGTCGATGCTCAGCGCGCTGTCCAGCATCTCCAGCGCCTTCTCGTACGCGCCGGCCAGATACAACGTTCGTCCCAGGTTGCGGTAAGCCGCCCGGTCGCCCGGAAAGCTCTTGAGAACCCCGCGGTCGGCGGCCTCTGCCTCTTCGTACCGACCATCCCCCTGAAATGCCACGCCCCAGACCCAGGCGGTCTGCGGATCCGCCGGGGCGAGCGACTCGCAGTCCCGGAGGTGTTCATAGGCCCGGGCGATGTTGCCGTCCTGGATGGCGATGCGGGCCAGGTTGCGCGAGCCGTCGGGTTTCTGGGGCTGCAACCTGCGAACCTGGTCGAAGGCCAATGCGGCCAGCCGGGTATTGCCCTGCAGGAACTGGGAGATGCCGTAGTCGTTGAATCGGATCCACTCGTCCGGCTGGGCCACCGTTTCCGGCAGGGGGGGCTGCCCGCCGCTGCCCACAACCAGTTCCACCTCGTCACCGGCGATGTCGGTGATGGGCAGGTCGGGCACCTCCTTGAACTGTTTGAATCCCTCCGGGTTGGCCTTGAAGGCGAACTCGGTGTAGTCCCGGTCGAACTTTCGCCAGCGCAGCCGGGCTTTGAGCCGGATCTTCTTCCCGGCCAGCTCCGGCGGGACCGTGAAGCGGTAATGGACCCCGTCGGCCGTGCCCGGGCCGATCACGCGCCCGTACACCAGGACATGGATGTCCTGGGCGTTGCGCTTGTGGATGGGGTCACCGTTCTTGTCGAGCAGGACGATGTGGTACTTGTGGGCGGCCGGATCGACGTAACCGTCGGGCCCGACGACCCCGCTGGCGGCCAGCGCCTCTCCGTTGTCGTCCAGCACCGAAACTTCCAGCCACCCCTCGTTCGAGTCATTGGTGCCGCCGGGGAAGGTATGCCCGACACCCTTGTTACGCACCACCACCGTGAATTCGACCTCATCTCCGGGCAGCAGCAGCGGCTTGCTGTGATTGACCGCCAGTACCGGCTCCTCGAACCGCTGGGTTTTCAACGCGAAGATGTCCACCCGCAGCTTCTCATCCTGCAGGAACTTCTCGATGCGCCTGATGGTCTCCTGGTCCCCGCGGAGGAACGGCAGGGCGGTGTTCGCGGCGATGAAGCGGTGGCTCTTGACCACGCCGTTCTTGGCCGCGAAGTCGCCCTTGACCGCCGGCTCCGGGGGCATGTGGCAGTCCTGGCAGACCTTCGCCACCGGCGGCAGGTAGAACGTCCGCGAGGCGTTTTGGGAGACGCCGCTGTCGTGCCAGTTGTCGTACTCGTTCTGTCCGCGCAGCCAGCGGTAGTTGTTGAAGGTCGGCTGCAGGCTGACCTTGTGACAGGTGGCGCAGAACTCGCTGGACCGGAAAAACGGCTTGAGCATCTGGGACTTGTGCACTTCCGGCTTGGCCCGGATGGCGGCGTCGTGGATCTGCTTGCCGAGTTCCGACCTGCTGGTCGCCAGGATGTAGGGATCTTCCTGCTCGTCATCGATGTTGTAGTTGCCGTTGCCGGTGTTGTTGTGGATCTTGTCGATGGCGTGGCAGGCCAGGCAGGTCAGGCCCGCCTGGGCCTGGGGGCTGGCGCGGTCGACCTGGCGCTCCATGGCCCCGGCCAGCATCAGCGACGGGTCGTGGCAGCCGGAGCACCATTTGGACTTGAGCATACCCACCGACTCCGAGGCGCCCTGGAACTTCTCCTGGTGGGCGGCGAGGAAGGCATTGGGCTCGTTCGCGTTTTCGCGCATGTCCATGATGGTGGCTTCGTAGAACGGATTGTTGAACGAAGCGAAGCGGTGGGCGGAATCCGCCCACTGGTCGACCACATCCTGGTGACAGCGGGCGCAGGTCTCTGCGCCGATGCGCTCGTTGACCACGAAGCCGTACTTGTCCAGGTCGGGCCTGAACTTGTCCGGCGCGCCGATGTCGCCGCGGGTGATGATCCGCGAGGGCAGGTAGTCGCCCGTCGTGGTGGTGGCGGCCGACGGGAAGAACGGGCTGGCGGTGGGCACGTCGGAGTCGGAAACGTGGGTATCGAGAACGTAGGCGTCCACCTTGCGGTCGCGTGCGCCGGGCCCCTTGTTCTTGCCCTCGGCGATGGCCTTCTCGGCTTCGGGCGTGCGGGCGACGCCCCGGTTGGTGCCCGCGTGCGCCGCCAGGAGCACGATCAGCAGCGAGGCGGTGGCCAGGCTGAAGCGGGCCACGTGTGCGGGCGAGAGCTTCACCCATGAGGTGGTTCGATGCACGATGTACGCCAGCGGAGCGGTGGCGGCGCAGATGACGTGGGCATACCAGGCCCAGGGCCGCTGTCCGGCCGCCGCGGCGGTGAAGATGAACAGGCCGCTGATTGCCAGCACCAGTCCGGCGAAGACGAACATGATGCCGCTGGCCAGCGTCCCTGTCCGGCGGCGCTTCCACACCTTGGGCAGGTGGGCAATGGCAAAAACCAGCATCAGGACCACCAGCACAAGCCCGATGCCGGTGTGCGAAAGGACCGTAACCTGGAACACCTTGGGCAGGGAGGTCGGACCGGTGGCAAACAGGGTCCAGCCCATGTGCCTGGCCAGCCGGTTGGCCAGCAGGTAGCAGGTGTTGGCGAACATGAACGCCGCCAGGGCCATGCTCACCAGCAGCAGGAGGCGCAACCCAGGCGTCAGCAGCGATTTGATCTTCACCCGCGGGGGTGTGGACGGTGTAGACGTGGAATGGCGGCTGTCCAGCATGCGCTCCGGCCCTCCCCGATGATGACGAACGACGCCGACTCTCGCGTCATTCCAGTTTTTCATGTGTTCGGACGACGTTCCGAGCGGCGTCCGCGACGGCGCACACGGACCTCATCGCCCGTATCGCCTGGTGGTCTTATCGAATTCCAGAACGGCCCTGA
>CAYVVX010000312.1:0-6724 GCA_964455315.1 uncultured Planctomycetales bacterium
GCTCTTCACCGCCCTCGTCCTCTGCGGCACGTCCGCCACGACGCTGCTGGCTCAGGGCACCGGACCGGGCACCGCCAACCCCGTGCCTTACACGCTCGTCCACGGCGCCACTTACCAGCACGGCTGCTTCGAGCCCTGCGCCTGTCCCATCACCGCGGAAATGCCCATGCAGGGTACGTTTACGCTGACCAGGACCGGCCAGGATCCGCTCTTCACCCACTATGCCGTCACCAACGTCAACTGGAGCGTGGCCATCGCCGGGCAGACCATCGCCATCACCGGCAACGGGACGTACCGGATCGGCGGCGAGTTCGCCCTGACCCACCGGCTTCAACTCGACCTCGCCGTCGGGCAGAACCAGGTGAAGCGTTTCGACAGCGGCGTGGTGGTCGGCGGGGCGGGGTTCCCCAGGATCGACATTGTCATCAACATGAACAATCTCTACTGTCTGGACACGGTGCTGCACGTGGTGGCCGAGCCGAAGCCGCTCCCGCCGCCGTTGCCGCGCCATGCCCTGTTCGGCGTTCGCCCGGGGCACAGTTCCGTCGAATTGAGCCTGTTCACCGGCGGCACGGCCTCGAAGCTCCAGGGGCGGATCAAGCTGTTCCTGGGCGATCCGACGGTGCCGGTGATCGCCCTGGCCGGCATGGTGGGATTGTCGGTCGACGGGGCCAGCCTGACCGCTGTGGACTTCCAGCCGGATCTGCCCGGCATCGAGGATCCGCTGCACATGATCCAGGATCCGTGCACGCGGTCGATCGGCTCGTGGAACACGCTGACCGGGGAGATCGCTTTCGACCTGCATCTGATCGCCCCGCGCGGCAACCTGCCTGTGCCCCAGCCGGTGCATCTCCGCGGCAAGCTCGCCAACAGCGGGCTGGAAGTGTCCGGCGACAACGGCAACGTGGCCGACGGCACCATGCGGCTCAAGATCAGCGGTGTGGAGGTTCCCATGCTGCCCGAGCCGATCGGCGTCTGGTTCTCCACCGAAGCCGGGTTCCACGTTCAGACGGAACCGGATCCGAGTTCGACCGATCCTGGCGCCATCCGGGCCATCAGTGACGGCGACCTGCTCAGCCGGCGCGGGCACGTGGTCGCGACCAACCATGAGCTCACCCGTCACCTGGGCATCATGCCCGTCGTGCCCGACCTGGGGCTTGACGCCGCGTGCGTCGGGCCGCGCGGGGACATCTGGTTCTCCTTCGAGGAGCAGGATCTGCCGGTCTGGAGCGAGGGTCTGGCCCGGCCGCTCAAGCATGGCGACCTGCTGTCCAGCGCCGGCTACGTCGTCCGCAGCAACGAGCAGCTTCTCAAGCGGTTCGGGCGCATGCCCGTGGTCAGCGACGCCGGTCTCGACGCGGTCGCCCGCGGGCCGTATCGGGCCATTCTGTTCTCGGTCGAGGAGGGCTTCTTCTCGGAGACGCTGGGCGTGTACGTCGGCGCCGGCGACCTGCTGTCGCATCGCGGCGTGGTGGTGCGGACCAACGAACAGTTGTTGAGCAACTTCGCCGTCCGCCCGATCACCAACGTCTGGCACGACTACGGTCTGGACGCGATTCTGCCGCGGCCCAACGGCGAGTTCTGGTTCTCCACGGAAGAGGGCTTCCAGGACGAGCAGCTCGGCTGGGTCGGCGACGGCGACCTGCTGTCCACCACCGGCAGGGTGATCGCCCGCAACCTGGACCTGCTGACCGAGTTCGGCCCATTGGAGGACGCGGCCAACTTCGGCCTCGACGCCGTCACCTTCGTGGCCCCGGACCAGCCCGATGACGACGTGCACCGCAGGGACGTCAACGCGGATGAGGCCATCAACGTGGTAGACCTGTCCATGGTCAAGAGCGCCCTGTTCCAGCAGGTCAATGACGGGAACTACCATTGCGACGTGAACGACGACGATCAGATCAACATCCTGGACTTGAGCGCCGTCAAGCAGGATCTGTTCAAGCCGCTGCCCTGCCCGGCAGCGCCGTGACCGCGTATCGCGAGACGCCTGATCCGACAAACCCGCGCCCCGTCGCGAGCAAGCCTCGCGGCGGGGCGTTCATTCTACTCCGCTTTGATCACCACGAAGACACCAGGACACAAAGAAGAACGCCATCGGACAGCGCGCATCGCAGAACCGATCACCTTCCTTGTATTCCTGGTGTTCTTGTGTCTTCGTGGTTCAATTGAAACCACGCGGTGACGGCCCATTGTTGAGATGAGGGTGAGGCCGCTCACGCGCTTTCGCGCGAGCGGAAGAGCTGCACCGCTTCGCACTGCCCCGGCTCCGAGCAGCACACGTCGCGGATGAATTCGTAGAAGACCTCGCGGTTGAGCCCGAACTCCTCGCGCAGCGGGCAGCGCACGCAGATCCGCGGCTGCGGAGCCACCCCGCCGGTGATCATCGAGCGGATGAACACCTGGTTCCGGCCGGCGAAGCATTTCATCTTCTGGTTGAGCTGGTTCTCCAGCATGGACAGGTTGCTGTCCAGCTCCTCCTGGGTGATCGGCGGCGGGCCCGCGGCCACGACTTCGACCTGCCGCATGGCCTTGTGAATCGTCTCGCAGAGCCGATCCTTCTCCACCGGGTACTCGACCATGCCCTTGGCCCCCAGCTTCATCATCTTCTGCTGGTGCATGCCCATGCCCCGGGCCAGGACCACCACCACCGCCGGCTTCTTCATCTGGTTGTCGCGCATGTAGGTCAGCAGGCGGGCGGCTTCCTCCTTGGTGTCCTGGCCGATCACCACCACGTCCGGCTTGCCCTTGATCATCTGCTTGGCGCCGGCCTTGACATTCTTGGCCCCCTCGATGAGGTACCGGTCCTTGAGCAGGCCTTCGAGAACGCTCCGAGTATGCTTGTCGTGATGAACGATCAACGCTTTGGGCACGCGAACCTCCGCGGTTATGATCTCTGACCCGTGTGTGGTGCTGGACAGTCCCAGGCGGCTGAGGGAAACCGGGTATGCAACATCGAGGTTTACTTCATCTGGACTTATTGTAGAAACCTCTCCCGACGGTTTCAATCCGGCGGGAGACTTTCCGGGAGATATGATGATCGGCTGGCATGTGGCCATGATGTGCGTGCTGGCGGCCTCTGAGCCGTCGGCCGGAGAATCGATCCTTTTCACGGTCGGGGTGGAGCGGCCGGCACGAATCGCCTCGACGGGTGTCACGCTGGAGGGCGCCTGGCGCTTTCCGGATGACCAGACCCCCGTTCCCCTGGTGGTGATCGCCGGAGGCACCATGTCCCACACCCGCGACGGGGGCATGGACGGCGGCGGACCGCCCGGAGCCCGGCGCGACGCCCTGAAACGGCTGGCCGTCCGACTCGCCGAAGCGGGCTACGGCTCGCTCCGCTGGGACAAGCGCGGGCATGGGACCACCCCGCCGGGCCCGCAGCCGACCACCAACGAGATGGAAGCCGACGATGTCGCCGCCGCGATCCGGGCTGCCCGCGCGCATCCCCAGGTGACCCGGGTCATCGTCGCGGGCGAAAGCGCCGGCGGGTACTTCACCTGCATGGCCGCGGGCAACGGGGTCGAGCCCGACGGCTACGTGTTCCTCGGCGCCCTGGCCAGCCCCAGCGAGCGCATGTTCGCCCACAACTACGGGCGGCTCTACGACTGGGCGCGAAGCAGCGCTGACAACATGAGCTGGGCCCGCGCGCACGCGGTCATGGGACTCGCCGTGGGCTCGGACTACCCGGCGATGTTCGCCGCGGCGGCACGGGGCGAGGACCGCTACGTGATCCGTTTCGAGGAGAGAGAGTACCCGCGCTCGCTGGTGCGCATCCGTACCGAGATCGCCCATCCGCCGGCCGATCTTTTTCGCAACATCCGTCGCCCGGCGCTCGTTCTTCAGGGGGAGCAGGACATGAACGTGCCGCCCGGTGACGCGGAGATCATCGGCGGGGTGCTGCGCGCAGCCGGCCGCCAGGATGTCCAGGTGACGACGATCCCGGGCGCGGACCACAGTTTCCAGTACGTCGCGGAGGATGAGCGGCAGCGCATGCTCGACCGTCACGGCTTCACCAGCTTCAACCGCCTGTACCACCCGCTGGTGTACCAAACCATGATCACATGGCTCAACGAGCGGTTCCCGACCTCCGCTCCGGTCCGCGCGCCCGCACCGCTGCCGCGCCCCGGTATCGTCGCCTGGAACGGCATCCAGGTCATCGAGGACATCACCGACCCGGCGCTCAGCCCCGGCGTCGAGACGCTGGAAGGCCGCATCGGCCCGCTGCTCAAGGCCGAGGGTGCCCAGGCCCACTACATCGACATGCCGCCCGGTTTGTACCTCCACGAACACACCCATGCTTCCGAGAGCATCATCTACACCGTGCGCGGCCAGTGGGTGTTGTGCAGCGGAGAACGCCGTCACCTGATGAAGCCCGGCTCGCTCTACTGGTTCCGCCCGGGCGAGGCGACCGGCTACGAGGTGCCCTTCGATCAACCCGCCTACCTGCTCATTTTCAAGGGCGACCTGTCCGACTGGAGCGACGCGGCGTTCTGGGAATACCTCCAGGGGTTATCCGGCACTTGTGTGAAGCAAAACGAGGCGGGAGAGCCGTTTCTGCTCCGTGAACTGCCCCCCGATCACCCCGCCCGACGGTTCGCCGGCCAGGTGAATCCCTCCTGGGAACAACAGTTGCCGGCCTCCGTGCCCGCTCCCTGATTCGCTTTCAGGCAGGAAGTTAACCTATACTTCTCGCGGCGACTGGCGGGCACTCCGGGCGATCCGCCTCCAAGGACATGATGGTATGATTCCTGATCAACTTTTCGAGCGGCTTCGCGAGTGCGGCGCCCGCGTCAGCGGCGACCCGGAGAGCCCGCGCGTGGACGATTTCGGCAGTCCCGGCGGGGAGTACCTCGCGGCACTGACCGGCGCGGGCCTGTACCCCGCGACCAATCGGCGGCTGGTGCAGATCACCGGCAAGGATCGCGCCGCCTGGCTGCACAACCTCACCACCAACGCGATCAAGACGCTCCAGACCGGCGACGGCAACTATACCTTCGCCACCAACGTCAAGGGGCGGATCCTCTTCGACCTCAACGTGCTGGTACTCGCCGACGCACTGTGGGTGGATCTGCACCGCACCGCGCTGCCCAAGGCCCTGGCCCACTTCGAACGCTACGTGATCATGGAGGATGTCCAGGTCGAGGACCGCAGTGACGCGTTCGTGCGCTTCGGGCTGCTGGGACCGAAGGCGGCGGAGGTGGCCGACGCCCTGGGCGCAACCCAGGCCGGGGCCATGGCTTCGCTGGGATCAACCTGGGTGCCGCTGGTACGGAAGAAGCGATTGCTGGTACGGCACGACTTCGCCGGCGTGTTCGGCATCGAGCTGTTCATCGAGACCGGGGACGCGGCCGAGTGCTGGGACCGGCTGCTGGAGATCGGCAGGCCGATCCGGCTGGCCCCGGTCGGGTATCACGCCGTGCGGACGCTGCGCATGGAGGCGGGTCTGCCCTCGTGGCCTGAGGACATCAACGAGGAGGTGCTCCCCGCCGAGACGCAACAGATCGAGCGGGCCATCAGCTACGTCAAGGGCTGCTACCTGGGGCAGGAAGTGGTCGAGCGGATGCGCGCCCACGGAGCCCTGGCCCGCAAGCTGACCGGGTTCCGGCTCTCCGCGCCGATCGAGGTGCCGCCCGGCGGTCAGCCGCTCAAGGCCGGCGAAGTCGATGCGGGACGCATCACCAGCGCCTGCCACTCCGAAGCCCTGTCCGGCCCCATCGCGCTGGGCTACCTGAAGACGGCCCACGCCAAACCCGGCAACCGGCTCAGCGTGCCCATGGAACCGCCGGTCACCGCGGAGGTGGTCGAACTGCCGTTCCGAAAGGCGGCGAAGTGATGCGTGATGAGCGGCCGAGGCGTGCGTTCATGCATTGACGCACGAATCCGCCGATGGCGGGCCGTCGCCCCCCGTGCCGGCCGTTCCGCGAGAAAACGCTGATTGCAGGCGGCTCACATGACCCAGGACATTCCTCCGCCGCCCCGGCAACATCCCTCCCCTCTCTGGGGTCTCGCCACCCTGCTGGTGGCCTTCGCCTGGTTGCTCGCGACCCATCACACCTCCGACTTTGTCAACCGCATCAACGCCACCCGGGCCATGGCCGCCTTGATGACCGGCCAGTTCAGCCGACCCGACAGTCAACCCGAATCACCCATGCATTCCATCGCCCCGGGGCTGTTCCCCGGCTTGACACCTCCCCCGTCGTCCACTCAAGCCGCCGGGGGCGAATCCCCGCCGGCTACTGACGCGCCTGTGGTCAGCCTGGATCCCGCCGTGCTTCGCCGTCAGATCGCCTGGACCGAGGCCATCGTCCGGCTCTGGCGCCGGGGGATGGAGGTGGTCGCCGGGCTGCTGCTCCTGGCTGGGGCGCTGGGGCTGTACCGGCCGCGCTGGTCGCGCGGGCTTCACCTGGCCGCCGCCGCGATCATCCTCCTGGCCACGATGGCCACCCTGGCCGTCCTCCGCCTGCTCATGAACCCCGGGTACGGCGGGCTCGAGCCGCTTTCCCTCTGGACACATCTGGGCGTCGCGGCGACCGCCTCGCTGTATGCCTGGGTGCTGCTGATCGCCTTCGCCCGACGACGGCCGCTGTCGCGCTCTTCCTCACGCCCCGACGTGGTATAATCCCCTCGGTTCGCCGTGGAAACACGTTCGCCCGGTAACCGCGCGAAGCCGGCCGACAGGCTTCGCCCCCGACGCACGCCCGAGCCACGGTGGCCGCGTGTA
>CAYVVX010000313.1:0-1217 GCA_964455315.1 uncultured Planctomycetales bacterium
TCGATCCAGGCCGCCTTCATGGCCTGCGACGAGCCCATGGTCAGGGGCAGGGGTTTCAAACGGACAGTCGATCAGCTTCTCCGCACCGCCCTCGCCGATCACGTAGTCGTTCTCGATGCGGATGCCTCCGCGAAGATCGGCGTGATAGAGCCCCGGCTCGACGGTGATCACGTCGCCGGCCTCCAGCACCTCGTCCCAGTGCGGGTTCAGGTGCGGGCCTTCATGCGCGGCGAGCCCGATGCCGTGTCCGAGGTGATGCCCGAACGCGAACGGCTCGGCCGCGGCCAGTTGCTCGCTCGCCAGCCGGTAGATCTCGCGACAGGATGCCCCCGGCACGAGCCGCGGCTCGACCGCCCGCAGCGTCGCCACCACCGCCTCCCACGCCCGGTGCTGCCGATCGGTCAGCGTCGTCACCGGGAATCCGCGGGACATGTCCGCCGCGTAGCCGCGGTACTCGACGCCGAGATCGAGGATCCAGATCTCGCCGGGTTCCGCCGGGCGCCGTCGCGGAGCCCCGCCGGGCGTGCCGCATTGAAAATCGTTGCCGAACCGCCCGATGGGCTCTCCGGCCGTCTCCACCGCGGTGCGCTGCAACTCGGCGTAGAGTCCGACCTCGTCCAGCCCCGGGGCGATCAGCTCCGCCGCCCGGCGATAGCACGCCGCCAGGCACTCGGCCGACCGGCGCAGGCAGGCCAGCTCGTCCGGGTCCTTGCGGCGGCGAAGGGTCAGGAGCGCGGGCTCGATGTCGGTCAACGCCTGCGGCAATGCCGCGCGAAGCTCCAGGTCGCACCAGGCGAACTCGGTTCCCAGCCGCCCGCGCGGGCTCAAATCGCCAATCCGCTTCGCGATCTGCACGGACTGATCATGCCGCAGCGTGCCGATGGCGTTGAAGTCGTAGGTTCGCACCTCGTCCGCGGCGGTCTGGGCGGGCGCGCTGCCCGAAATCAGCACCGCCCGCCGTTCATCGACGTACAGCGCCGCCTTTGCCTGCCACGAGGCCATGTAGCCGGAGAGGTAGTAGACGTTCCGCGGATGGGTCACCACCGCCGCGGACAGATCCATCCCGCTCAGCGTCTCGCGAAACCGGTGCAGCCGATTCCGGCAGCCTTCGACCGTCAGCATGGCTCAACCGCCCTCCGACTTCCTGTTCACCGCGCTCTGCCACAGGCTGCGCGGATACATCGCCGCCAGCCGGCCGCCGTCGATGACCAGCTCGG
>CAYVVX010000313.1:1227-6688 GCA_964455315.1 uncultured Planctomycetales bacterium
GACGCGGTCTCGCTGCACAGGAACACCACCACCTCCGAGATGTCCTGGGGCGTTCCGCGCCGCGCCGCCGGGGTCATGTCCTGGAAATGATCGATCCACGGATCGGCGTTACCCTCGGTCCAGGTATCGGTCACGCCCGTATCGATGTCACCCGGCGACACGGTCAGCACGCGCACGCCGGACGGGCCCAGCCTCACGGCCAGGTCGCGGGTCAGCGCCTGCATGGCCCCCTTCGCCGAGACGTACGCGGTGTTGAGACCGGCGCTCTGCTTCTCCATGATGCTGCCGATGTTGACGATCACGCCGCGTTTGGCTTTGACCATCTCCCGGGCGGCGAGCTGGCTGCAGAACACCACCGCGTCGAGGTTCACGGCCATGCACTCCCGCCAGGAGTCAGCGGTCATGGTCAGGAAGTCGGCGGCCCGCGACAGCACCGCGTTGTTGATCAGCACGTCAACCCGCCCGAACCGCTGCAGGCCCGCGGCAAATAGCCGCTCGATCTGATCCCGATGGGCCAGGTCAGTGGCCACCGCGAGCGCGTCCACGCCCAGCTTGCGCACGCTGCCGGCCACCCCCTCCAAACGATCGGCGTCGCGGGCGGCGAGCACCACGTCATAGCCGCCTTTGCCGAAGCTCAGCGCCAGCGCGGCACCGATACCGCGGCTGGCTCCCGTGATCCATGCAACCGGTCGGCTCATGCGTTCAGCCTCCTGCAAAGACGCACAGTATAACCTCGCAGCGGTCCGCAGGCGCCTTGTCCGGCGGAAGATCGACCTGTTTCCGGTTGACAGGATCGTGCTGATTATGTAAACAATCCCTGCTTTCGATCACTTGATCTGACGCTGACGTAGAACCCACCTGCGCAACAGGTACGGATCGCCGACTGTGCCCATCGCGCAGGTCTGCCTCTGACCGGAGATTGCCCATGAAGTCGTCGAATCAACCAGGTGGACCGGTGGATGCGATCCTGAGCCGTCGCGGGCTGCTTCGCGGGGCGGGTCTGGGCGTTGCGGGGATGTGCCTGGGCCGATCCGCGCGCGCCGACGAACCGTCCGGCGTCAACGCCATCGAGTTCCAGGAACAGTTGACGAAGATGCGCGAGGAGTTCTACCGCCACCCCAAGGTGGACGTGATCGCGGAGGGGTTCCGGCCCGTCGGCGGCAAGTGCGCGGACTTCGCGGTCGCGGAACTGAAAGGGCGTTACCACTTCTACTACATCGAGCGCCGCCTGCAGGAGGGCACGCCGTTCTACCCCGGGCACGAGATCTTCTTCGGGCACGCCTCGACCGCGAACTTCCTGGACTGGGAGGTGCACGAGCCGGTGATGCTGGTCCGCCCGGGTACCTGGGAGGAATCCCACGTCTGGGCTCCTGCGATCCTCCGCCGCGGGAATGAGTACGTGATGGCCTACACCGGCGTGAACCGCCACATTTCCCAGAACATCGGTCTGGCTTCCAGCACCGACCTGTTCGAGTGGCACCGCTGGGAATCGAATCCGATCTCCCCGGCCAGGGACCGCGACTGGAGCGCCTGGCGATCGAACGGGCCGGCGAGCTGCCGCGACCCGGAAATGATCGAGCACGACGGGCGCATCTGGATGAACTACACCGCCACCACCCGCGAAGGGGCCTCCTGCATCGCCCTGTGTTCCTCGGCCGACCTGAAGACCTGGAAGGACCACGGGCCGATCCTGGTCGGCCCCGCTTCCGGCTACGAGCCCAAGCTGGAGGGCGGTCACAGGCAGGGCGCCCTGGAGTCGGCCAGTCTGCAGCGCCGCCAGGGGAAGTGGTTCCTGATCATCAAGAACGCTTCCCCGCTGAGGCCCTGGCGGCAGGGCATCATCCCCAGCGATCGGATCGATCGCTTCGACTTCGCCGATGGCTGGGAGTTCTGGAAGCAGGGGGTGTGCCTGCAGGTGTTCAAGGATCGCGGCGACAAATCGCTTATCGCCGGCATGGTCAACGGCTTCATCAAGTTCGCCGAGGTGGACTGGTCGATCCCCCGGCCGGTGGCGACGCCGATGGCTTCGAAGGAAGCCTTGCTTCAGTGGGTCGGATGAGTCGCGGCGAAGGCTTCCCGCCTCACGCTGGCCGCGCCGGCCGTTCCGCCTGTCTCTGTCGTTCGAACCCGCTCGAGGATCAACATGAAGTACCTGTCGACATCGGCACCCCTGGTCACGGCACTGGTCGTCCTGCTCGCCCGGGCCCCGGCCGCATCGGCGGACAAACCGCTGGGCGACATGACCGGCGACTGGCGTCTGTTCGTGGATGACTACCTGGTCGCGTCGAAGACCAACGTCGAGCGCCAGTACCATCCCTTCCAGAAGCACAAGGCCAATCCGCTCATCCTTCCCGACCAGCCGTGGGAGAAGGATGTCGTTTCGGTCAACACCGTCCTGCCCAACGAGGACGGCACCGGCTACCGCATGTGGTACTACTGCTGGACGTACCGGGAGGGTAAGCGCCGGTCGTACAACTGCTATGCGGTCAGCAAGGACGGCATCACCTGGGAGAAGCCCGACCTGGGGCTCACCGAGGGGCCCGACGGCACCAAACATAACAACATCGTCCCCGGCGGCGGCTCATCGATCATCCACACGCCCTGGCACCCCGACCCCCAGCGGCGGTACCACGCCGTGACCGGCGGCAAGTACTTCGCGTCGGCGTCGCCGGACGGGCTGCACTGGACGCGGTTGTCGCAGGACTCCGTGGTCAGCGGCGGCGACGTCGGCAATTTCCGCTACGATCCGCACCGCAGGAAGTTCCTGGCTTACGTCAAGGTCGGCTCCAACGTCAGCGGCTTGTCCCGCCGTTCGGTCGGCTTCGCCGAGTCCAGCGACATCACCCGCTTCCCCGAGCTGGTGCGGATCATGGCCCCCGACGACTTCGATGATCGCTGGGTCAATCCCAACACCGTGCAGCGCACCCATTTCTACGGCTGCCCCGTTTTCCTGTACGAGAGCATGTACCTGGGTATGCTGTGGATCTACGAGGCCACCGATCTCGAGGAGGGCTACTTTCACGGGCCCATCTACACCCAGCTGGTCACCAGCCAGGACGGCTTCCACTGGCATCGCCAGGAGGGCGACCGCACCAGCATGCTGGCCCAGGGCAAGCCCCCGCGCTCCTGGGACCAGGGTATGATTGTCGGGCAGTCCATGATTCGCGTCGGCGACGAGCTGCGTCTGTACTATTCCGGCTACGACGGCCCGCACGACTACCTGCCCTTCCACTCCGGCATCGGGCTGGCCACGCTCCGCAAAGACGGCTTTGCCTCTATCGACGCCGGCGACGGACCGGGCGAGGTGGTCACCAGGCGGATCAGGAACGGGCGCGACCCGCTGCATCTCAACTACCGTGCGGGCGGCGGCGACCTGCGCGTGGAGATCCTCGACGGCGGCGGGCGGGTGCTGCCCGGCTTCTCCCGCGACGACTGCGACCCGCTGGAGGGCGATCACGTCGATCGCGTGGTCACCTTCGGAGGCAAGCCCGCCTGGCCCGACAACGTCGACACCGTGCGGCTCCGCTTCGTCATGCGCAACGCATCACTGTTCTCGTTTCTGGCCGGCGCCGAGATCGAGGTGCTTGAAGAGCCCGCACCGACGCCGCTGCAGGCGCTGTATACCTTCGAAGGCGAATGGATGCCCAGCCTGAAGGATAAGCTCTTCGCCGACGACTACCAGGAACTGGACATCCTGGGCACCTTCAAGCGCGACCGCGACGCCGCCAACGCCGCGAAGGGGAAGCAGTCGCTGAAGTTCGCCTCGCCGTGGCATCCGCTTCATCGCATCAGGATCAAGGGCACCACCGAACTGGGCACGCAGTTCACCCTGGCGCTCTTCGCCCAGAACACCGACAAGGGCCCCGCCCGGTTGTTCAGTGCCTACAACGGCAACAGGCCCTGCAACACGTCCGAGTTGATCTTCGACTGCGATCCGCGCGGCAACCCGCTGCCCGGCCTGCGGCTGGTCTGCAAGGGCATCCCCATCACCTCGCCGCCGGCCAGGTTCGACGACGGGCAGTACCACCACATGGCCGTGACCTACGATGACGGCTACGTGCGGTTCTACCTCGACGGCAAGCCGCTGGGCGACGGCCACCTGCCCGGCGGGGCCCCGGTGAAGCTCTGCCGCGATCTGATGGTGGGGGAGGATCTCGAACTGGGCAGCGACGAGCAGTTGCGCGGCAACCTGGACGACATCCTGGTCTACGGCCGGGCCCTGACCGCCGGGCAGATCGCGTCGCTGGCGTCGCAGGGCGCCGAAACGTTCATCGGCGCGGACGGCAGCCTGCACGTGACCCCGGCGCCCGCGAACGAGTGAGCCGCCGTCGCTTCCGCACTTCCGCCCCGCAGGCGTGGCGGTTTGCAGCAGCCGGAACGTCCGCGAACTGAACGAAGTGATCGACCCCGCAGTTCCACCCCGCAGGGGTGGCGGTGTGTAGCCACGGGTGGAGGTCGCCACAGGCGACCGTAACCCGTGGAGAGGATGTTGCTGAACGAAACAAGCCCCGCAGGGGCGCGGGAAGGCTGAAGGTGGGCGCCGCCTGGCGCCACCATGTTCTGCCGTTACTTCTCACTGAGCTCGATCACGCCCGCCCACTCGTCTGCCGGCGGGCTCACCCGGTACGTCTCGATCAGTTCCAGGTACCGCCGGACGGCGATATCGGCACCGTCGGTCGCCGCGCAGCGCTCAAACGCCTCCGCCGCGCTCGACCAGTCCCGATGGGTGAATGCTTCCACGCCGGCCCCGAAGGTATCCGCGTAGTCCCTCGTCCGCTCGTCCACCTCGCCGGCCCGCCCGATCAGCTCGAACACCGGCACGCCCACGGTTTGCCCCTTGACCTGCAGCCGTCCCAGCCGCCGCCACACGAACCCCGCGCCGGCCGCGTCGCGGGTCGGGCCGGCGATCATGATCCGCGTGCCGAACTGCTTGTTGGCCGATTCGAGCCGGGCGGCCAGGTTCACCGTGTCGCCCATGCAGGTGTAATCGAGCTTGGCCTCGCTGCCGTAGTCGCCGACGAACACCGGACCGCTGGTCACACCGATGCGCATGTGCAGCCGGGCGAAATCCGCGCTCATGGGATCATCCCGATGGCGGGCGATCAGTGCGTCCAGGGCCTGCTGGCTGTCCAGCGCCGCTTCGCAGGCGGCCCGCTCGTGACCCGCGACGGGCAGGATCGGCGGGTTCAGGAACGCGAAGATGCCGTCGCCGATGAACTTGTTGATCAGCGCCTGGCGCCTGTGCAGCACGGCCGACATCGCCTCCAGGTACGGGTTGAGCACCCGCCGCGTCCCCTCCGGTCCCAGCCGTTCGCTGATGGTCGTGAATCCCGCCAGGTCGCTGAAGAAACAGCTCACGTAGCCGGCCGCGGGGGAGAGGTCCACCTGCGCCGCGCTGCCGGCGAGCTGCCGGGCGACGGCCGGGGAGACGTACTGCGCGAGAGCCTTGGAAAACCGCCGC
>CAYVVX010000314.1:0-819 GCA_964455315.1 uncultured Planctomycetales bacterium
CGAATCTGCCGCTGGTAGGGTCTGGCCTTGTAGGAGGTGAAATAGATTTCGTACTGGGACAGCTTGACGTCGAAGTTGAACGCCAGTTTCGCCTCGATGGCACCGGGTTCGTCGAAGGTGTAGCTCAACTGCGCGGTCAGCGGCCAGTCGGGCGGCTGCGGGAAGCGGACGAAGGCGAAGGCCCGATTCAGGCAGGCGGTGTGGTCCAGCTTGCGGGGCAGGTACTCGGCCCAGCGCCCGGTTTCGAGGTAATGCTCGAGGTTGAGGAAGGCCCGGTCCGGTGATGTGGGCGACGGGGCGTCGCCGAGCGATTCGATGACGATGCCGTGCATGTTACCCGTGGGGCGGAGCCGGGCGATGATTTTCTCGCCGGTCGACGCCGCGCCCTCCAGCTTCAGCGTGTTGGGGTCGAACGACCAGGCAGGCCCGGCGGCATCATCGGCGCCGCCGGTGAGAAACAGCCACGGCAACAGGCTCAACAGCGTGGTCATGGGCGTCTCCGTGAAAAGGTGATCTGGTCGGCGAATCATACCGTGGCGGCCGGTGAACCGGTATGGCAGCCGCGGGGGGAGCCGGTGGATCTGTCCGCCTTCGTCACGTGCGGGCAGGCATGGCCGCACTCCCGGAGAGGTCGCGGGTCACTTCAGCATCGGGACCAGGTGCTCCCGTGCGGCGCCGTCGGCGGTGACGCGACAGCGGTAATGACCTTCGCGCGGCGGCAGCCATTCTAGATCCACACTCGCGGGACGATCACCGATGCACCAGATGGCGGCGAACAGCGCCTGGAGCTGGGCGTAGGCGTCGCGGTGGAAGGGCAGC
>CAYVVX010000314.1:829-6665 GCA_964455315.1 uncultured Planctomycetales bacterium
CATCAGCATCGGAATCAGCCCCGCATCCGGCTCGTCGGTGGCCGGGTAGCCACAGACGATCGTTTCCGTCGTCGCCGGATTGTCGCGTGCCGCGGAGGTTCCCGATGGGTCGGTGAGGGTGGTCAGGTGCAGCCGAAGGCTGACGTCGCCGGAGCGCCATCCCATCGAGATGGGGCCGGCCGGTTCGCTGAGCTTGCGAAAGTCACGCAGCCATTGCCCGGGTCCCGCCGTCGGCACAGGCAGCTCCGCCGCACCTTCGAGAAGTCTTCGCGTGTCCGGCAGCGGCTCGGCGGATTCGTCCAGAAGGTGGACGATCCAGTCGATCTGCCGCATGGTGTTGCCGCAGTCCACCTGAAAGACGTCCAGCACGTAGTCCGGCGTCATCGCCACCGTGCGCATCTGCCGCACGCCGGCGTAGAGAATGCCGCGCAGGTCCGCGGCCGTGACCCGCTTTTCATCGGGCAGGTCGCGAAACTCGATGAGTTCCAGCATCTCCGGCGCGGAGCGCTGGTCCTGCTCGTCGATCATCACCGTGTTCTGGCTCAGGCCGCCGCGGTTGAGTTCGCGCTGGATGCGGCTGCTGAAGGCGTGCGGAACGGTGGCCTTGCCCTCGACATCGGAAAGCAGCATCCGACCGTCGCCGAAGAGCATCAGGCTCAGCTTGTCGGCATTGGAATGCACCCCGGAGCGGTCATAGGTCAGGAACGCCATCCGCGCGTCGCCGTCCCAGAAGGCGCTGTCCCGCGCGGAACGCAGGATCGCATACCCATGCTCCGGCAACAGCATCGACCTGATCGGCGGCGCCGCCGCGTCCTTCGGAACCTCCGGCGTAAACAGGGCCATCGCGGTCCGTTGCTCGGCCCGGTTCAACAGCCAGGCGTACGTCGGATCGCGCCACAGCGACCACGCGTACTCGTAGATGGCGTTGTTCCACAGCTTCTGACGCAGCCCGTAGCTGTCGCCGATCGGCGGGATCAGTCCGTCGGCCGCGACCACATCGATCATGGCATCGAAGGACTGCTTGAGCGTGCGTCCGTTGGCGAAGGTTCGTTGATGCAGCGCCGGACCCGTGCCCATGCGCCGCTGGCAGTCGGCGAAGATGGCCATGGGCACGATGGCGGTGAAGTGGTAGGTCAGGCTGGATTCGCACCACAGCCCGTGGTCGACGAGTCCGTCCTCCAGCAGCGCGGGCAGGCTGCGCGGCCCGCTCACGGCATTTTCCGCCAGCGCGGGCTGACCGTAGAACAGCCCCAGCAGCCCGAGCATCATCTTGTGCCAGGCGAGATGGTTGTTGATCCCGCCGCCGATGTTGTTACGGATCCAGTAGCGGTCGTTGCGGGCGATGGCTCCGGCCATGCGCGTGAAGCAGGCGTCGAGATGTTCGCGCTCCAGCGGCGAAAACCGGGGCCTCAGGATGTCGTAGGCCCGCAGGGCGTGCACGCCCCACACCGCGAAGTTCATGCCCACGTCGTAATGCTCGGCGACGAAGGTGTACGGCGCGACGGTCATGAGCAGATCGGCCGCCTTGTCCGCGTAACGCGGCTCACCGGTGATCAGCCAGGCGGTGGCCAGGGTCGCGGCGGGGACGGCCAGCGCGGCCGGCTCGCGCATGGTGTGCTGGAAGACCTGCGGGTAGGTGTCCTGCCAGGGCTTGTCCCGGTCCTGCGCCCACCAGGATTCGTCGAGCGGGGCGAGCTCGACATCCATCTGCTGCTCAGCGTCCTCGATCAGGCGGGCGATGATGGCCGCGTCGCCCCCTGCGCCCTCCGGGCGCGTGGCGGCCGCGCGGGTGGCGGCGAAGCGGGTCCGGGCCCGTTCGACCTCTTCGGTCGTGTAGAACAGGAACGGTGCCGACTGAGGCAGCCCGTCGGAGGCGAATTCCGGCACCGGCAGATCGGCCGTATCGGGCAGTGCGTCACCCCGGCTCGCGGCGGGGTCGGACCACACGATCAGCAGCGTCAGGGCGATTCCGCGGAGTGCGGCGACATGGCGAGGTGTTCGTAAACGGTGAGCATGGGGAGGCTGGGTCATGATGCGCTGTCCGGGGTGGTTGGCCGGTTGAACAACGGGGCGATCTCGTGCTGCACGAACGCCGGCGCGGTCACCGTGAAATGGCCGCCGAGGTAGCCGCGGCGGATGTCGCCCGGGCGCCAGCGCCGCTGGGTCAGCCAGCTCGGCGGGTGACGGAAGCCGACCGTTCCGCAGCCCGGCGACCAGCGGCGGTCGTTGGTCCCGAACAGCGCGGGCCCGACCCCGGCGATGATATCCAGAGGTGAATGGAAGCTGCTGGCCTCGCGGATGACACGGTCGAGCCCCTCCCAGGCGAAGTCCGGCGAGGTCGAGCCGGCCAGCAGTACCAGCCGGTGCAGGGCGTCAGGGGTGGACAGGCGGCGGCAGGCCTCCAGGGCGATGAACGTTCCGCTGGAGTAGCCGACCAGGTAGAGCGGGCCGAACCGCTCGCGAAGCAGCCGCTCGAGCAGTGCCGCCAGCCGTTTCGCCTGCCGCAGCGACCGCTGCCGCCGGACCAGGTCGGGCACCACCAGGAGGGCCCCGGCGGTCGTGCACCAGCGATGCAGCTCGACGTTCATCCGGCAGCCGCCTCGCCGCAGCCCGCGAACGAACGGCACCAGTCCCCAGATGATGAACAGCCAGCGGACCGGCTCGACGAAGACGATGGTGCCCGCGTCGTCGCTCACCGGGCGCAGGGCCGCGGCGATACCCCGGCGGTTGATCCCCACTGCCAGGGCCCAGACGCCGGCCACCGCGAGACAGATCGTCAGGACGAGAACGGAGTTACCCATGAGCGAGTCGCCAGTTGCCAGTACGATTCCATCACCCCCTCCGTTTCATGCGGCAATAAAGCTGCCGCATTCCTGGTTCCCCCTCACCCCGTTCCTGCTCATCCATTGCTCAGTCGGTCAACGAAGGCAGCGGGCGATGCACCGTCGACGGGCATTCCACCGGCAGTTCGACGATGAAGCGGGCCCCCTCGCCGACGTTGCTCTCCACCCGGATGGAGCCGCCCAGCATGGCACACAGCTCGCGGCTGATGGGCAGCCCCAACCCGGTGCCGCTGTGCTCGCGGGTCACCGAGGAGTCGAGCTGGTGGAACTTCTCGAAGATCCGCGCCTGGTCGGCCGGATCGATGCCCGGCCCGTTGTCCGCGACCACCAGCCGGATGGCCTGCCCGTCGTCGGACGGATGGACCTCCAGATGAATGATGCCGCCGTCGGGCGTGTATTTCACCGCGTTGGAGAGCAGGTTGTACACGATCTGCCGCATCCGCCCGGCGTCGCTGTTCATGATCGGCAGATCATCGCTGAGGGCGACCTCGATGGTCTGATCCTTCTTGTCGGCCAGCGGGCGGACGAAGTCTATCAGCGCGTCGCAGACCTCGCGCACCGAGAAGGGCGTGCGGTGCAACTGGATCTTACCGGCCTCGATCTTGGCCAGGTCCAGCAGGTCGTTGATGATCTCCAGCAGCATGCGCCCGCTGGTCAGGATGTTGTGGGCGTAGCGGGTGAGCCGGGCCTGGTCCTGGGCGGTGCCGCTCTGCATGCTGTCGCGGAGCAGGTCGGCGAAGCCGATGATGGAGGTCAGCGGGGTGCGCAGCTCGTGGCTGACGTTGGCGAGAAACTCGCTCTTGAGCCGGTTGGACTCGTACAGGGCGACGTTGGTCTCGGCCAGCTCACCCAGGCGGGTGTCCAGCGAGCGGTTGATCTTCTCCAGCTCGACCTGGCTGCCCTCCAGGCGGAAAAGCATGTCGTTGAAGGCGTCGGCCAGCGCCTCGAACTCGTCGCCGGTGGTGATCGCCGAGCGGGCGGTCAGGTCGCCCCCGGCCACCTCCTCGACCAGTTCCTTGAGCTCGCGCACGGGGGCCAGGATGAGCCGCTGGCTGATCAGGTAGAACACCAGGATGGCCAGGAACCCGGCCAGCATGCCGGAGATGATCAGGATCACGCGGGTGAACAGGAGCAGCTCGTCGGTCTCGGGCACCGGGAGCTGGAGGTCGATCACCCCGATCAGGGGGCGCTGACCGGACCCGCTACCGCGGATGCCCAGCATGGAATGGTAGATGGTGGGCAGGTCGGCTTCACGGATGCGGCGGCTCTTCTCGTTGACCTTCTCGTTGCCGCGCATTTCCTGGACCCACTGCTGCTGAACGGGATCCAGGGCCGCGGTGCCGCCGGCCATGTGCCGGATGAGGAATCGCGCGACCCGGGCGGTCTTCTCCGAGATGCGTCTCCTCACCTCCGGTGGCTGGGCCCGCCACAGGCTCTCAACCACGCGCAGTTCCAGCGGGGCGTTGAACGTCTCGCGCACCAGCAGAGAGACGTCCTCGTACCACGCCAGCGGCCTGCCCAGCGCGGCCAGCACTTCGGCCCGGGTAACCGGGGGATGCTGGGCCTCCGGTGGCGGCAGCGGGATCAGCCGGGGCGACTGACGCGGCAGGTTGAGCAGGGTCTGGTTGTCGGCCCACCAGCGGTCCAGCAGGATCTGCTGCCGCCGCCAGTCAGGGCTGGAAGGGTCGAAATAGGCGTAGGCCAGCATGGTCAGGTGCCGGGCCCGGCGCACGTTCATCTCGTGCACCAGCGTCTCCATCACGTAACCGGGGACGAACAGGGCCGCCGCGATGATCAGCAGCACGGCCATGCCGAACAGGATCTGGCACTTGCGGGCCAGCGAGATGTGGAACAGTCCGTGGGTCGCCATCGCGGGCTATTGTAGCCGAGGAGCGCCGGGCCGTGCAGGGTGGCGGTTGAGGTCCGGGCCGCGCGGGGTTACATTCGCCGGTCGTCTTTTCCCTGTGGGCCCCCCATGCGCAGAACCATCGCCGCTGTTAGCATCTTCCTGATCGTCGCCTCCGCGCTGGGCACCACCCTCGGCTACGGACTCTATTTCCGCGGTGACGGCTACCACCGCGAGGTCGAAGCCCGGCTCACTGCGTTCTTCGGCATGCCCTTCGAGGTCGGCCGCATCCGCCCCCATTCCCTGACCGCCCGCCAATTGCTCGAGGTGCGCATGTGGCTGCCCGACCGGCGGGCCCGGGTGTTCGACTGCCCGCGCGTGGTGTGGGACGCGGCCGGCGCGGAGCAGGGCGCCGCCGCCCGGCTGGACCTCCACCACCCGATCATCGAGATCGGCTCCGGCGAGTGGGAGAAGGACGACTACATGCGCGTCCTGCGGGCCAGCCTGCAGCACGATTTCCATCTCCTCAACGTTCAGGAGATTCGCCTTCATGATGCCCGGCTGCGCTGGCCGCGGGAGGATTTCGAGCTGCTCGCCGAGGAGGTCAGCGGCGAGATCCGTTTTGCCGCCGACGGGACCGGCAAGGCCGTGCTCACCGCCCAGCGCATCAACGGGCTCACCGTCTCCGAGGCAATCCGTATCACCGCCCGGGTCGAGCCGCGCAACGAGGCCCTGCTTCCCGAGGTCATCCTCACCGTGCCCCGGCTGCCGCTGGCCGGGCTCAAGCTCGAACCGCTGGCCGGCGGGCCGGTCACCCGCGGCAGCTTCGAGGGACGCATCACCCTGCGCCAGGAGCCGCCGAACCACGAGATCGAGGTGACCGGTGTGGCCACCGATGTGCAGCTCGCCGAGCTGACCGGTCGGGTGGAGACCGGTCCCATCCCCGCACTGCTCAACATCAGCATCGAGGAGGGGCGCGTCCGCAACCGACGCCTGGAGCACCTGGCGTTCCGCGGGGAAATCACCGATCTGGAGGTGGATGCGCTGGGGCCGCGTTTCGGCCTGCCGGCCATGGGGGGCAAGCTTCGGCTCAGCGTGCTGCAGGCCCGGCTCAGCGAGAAGGGTATCGGCCTGGTGCGTGCGGCCG
>CAYVVX010000315.1:0-6647 GCA_964455315.1 uncultured Planctomycetales bacterium
CCTGCCGCAGCACGGCCCGGGGCGACAGGTCCAGCTTCGCCAGCAGTTCGTCGATTCCCTCCAGCAGAGCGTGTTCGCCGCCGGTCTGGTCCGCGATCCGTGCCAGCAGGGCCTCGTCCGCCGCCGGGGTCTGCAACTCCGCACGCGGCGACTGCACCTCCAGGATGACCGACGCCTCCACCGCGTGCCCGTCGACCCAGGCCTTGTACAGCCCAGCCGTTGCCAGCGGAAGCGGCGCCTCGTACAGCCGCGGCCCGGCGCTCGACGGGGTCGGAGTCAGCCGGGCCTGTTCGCCCGCGGGAGATTCGACGATCACCACCGGACTTTCCGTCCCGGTCGCCTCGCTCATCCGCACGGTCAGCAGCGCGGACTCGCCGCGGCCGTAGGCCGCCTTGTCCGCCCGCAGACTGACCGCCTGCTGCCCGCCGGCCATGTGCCCGCCGCCCAGGTACTGGATGACCTGCCCCCACAACCGGTAGAAGACCCGGTCGCCCTGGCGGATGCGCCAGCGCCAGGTCTCGTCCGCGCCGCAGTAGAAGCTTCTGCCTCGTCCATAGCTCTGCACCGCCAATAGCGGCAGCGGATCCCCGCCGGACAGCGTCTCGCGCTCGTGCACCGCCAGCACCGCGGCGCCGGGACGGATCTTGCGCACCGGCTGGTACCAGTACAGGCCCGGCAGCGCCGACCACAGCTCGGCCCCGGCGGCACCGTCGTCGGCCAGTTGGATGGCCGGGTGGGTCCGACCCAGCGGCGTGAGCCGCAGCGTGAACAGATCGTCATCCGACGCCCGCGGGCGCCCGGGCGGCGTGTTCTCCGCCGGCTCGACGCAGAACAGTTCCGCCAGCGGCGTGTCCATGTAAGCCCGCGGGGTCCAGCGGGTGCCCGCCAGCACCAGGAACCCGCCGCCGTCGTCGCGGACCCAGTCGCGGATCCAGCCCATCTGCTCGCCGGTCAGCAGCGCCGGATCGAAATCACCGAGGATGACCACGTCGAGCTGTTCGAACGCCTCGCGTGTGGCCGGCGGCGCGGTGATCATCGGCGGCACCGGCTCGGCCACCGGCTCGCTGCCGGCCAGCAGGATCTGCGGGCGGAGCCGCGCGTCGCGAACCATCGCATCGCGGAGAAAGCGATACTGCCAGCGCGGGGTCTGCTCGAGGTAGAGCACGCGGATGCGGTCGGCGGTCACCCGGGCGATGAAATCCTGGCGGTTGTTGACCTCCACCGCCTCGCCCGGCTGCGGGGCAACCTCCACCCGGTAGCGATCCTCGCCCGGCTCGCGCGGCGTGAAGGTCAGCGACACGTTGACCTCGCCGGCGTCGTCGGCGAAGACGGCCTCGGCCCGGGCGACTTCCTCCTCACCGCGACGCAGGATCACCGGGACGCGCCGGCCCGGAAAACCCTGCTGCCTCACGCGGACCAGCACCACCGCGGGGTCGCCGGCGAAAAGCAGGTCGTCCACCAGCACCTGGCGCACATCGATGTCGCGCGGATGCGGATCACCGACGGTCACGGTGTGAATCGGCACGCCCTCGCGCCGCCAGTCACCCAGCGCCGCCTCGGGCGACGGTCCGGCGGTGTTCACGCCGTCGGTCAGCAGCAGCACGCCCGCGGTCGGCGAGCCGCGCAGCCGCTGCAGCATGGTTTCCACGCTCTCCACCAGCGCGGTGGCTTCGCCGCCGGCGACCAGCTCCGCGAGTTCGCCTGCGCCGCGAGCAAGCGGTCTCGCCGACTGGTCGAAGGCATAGAGCTGCACATCCGCCTGTCGGGCCAGTTGCTGAAGCCTGCCACCCGGCGAACCCAGCAGCGCCTGCCGCACGGCGTTGAGACGCGGCATGGCCTGGCCGTGGGCTGCAGGCTGAGTCGCGGCCCCCTCAACCGTCCCATCGTCGGCCGGCGCCGAGGCCGCATACTTCGCTGGAAGCCCCATGCTCTCCGAGGTGTCCAGCGCCACCGCCAGCGTGGGCTTGAGCGGCTGCGATAGCTCCAAGGCCAGCGAAAGCTGCAGCAGCGCCGGCACCAGGCACGCCAGTCCGGCGACGCGCAATGCCATCAGCAGTGTGTGCCTCCCTCGTGACAGTTCCGACGTGTGGTAGCGATAGCTCCATATCGACAGCACCGCCAGTCCCACCGCCAGCGCAAGCGTGACCGGCACCCCGAACACCGGCAGCACTTCCCACCGCCCGCGCAGCACCTCGCCTTCCACCCCAAGGGCGGCCGCCAGCCAGGTCGGAATCTCAGCCAGCATCGCGGGGATCATGCCAGTCGCGTCGCCTCCCGCAGCAGTTTTCCGGCATCCACTTTCTTCGGGGCGAACAGCCAGATGAGTCCCAGCTCGACCAGCAGGAAGGTCGCCACCAGCAGCAGCGCGAAAGTCCACACCTCGCCGCCGCCGGTCGCCGCGGCCAGCGCCGCACGCAGCGGCTCAGCCGGACCGACCACCCGGAGCCCGTTGACCTCGATCGCCGCGCCGAGCGCGGCTGGATCGGCCGTCGCCAGTTGCGATTCAGACGCGGGGACGTTCACCGCCCGATGCTGCTCAGCAACGCCCGCACGCAGGGTGTACACCCCCGCCAGTTCCGCGCCCGGCAGCACCAGCATATCTTCGCCTGTCCCGGCCGTGCTGCTCAGCAGCCGGCCGGCCGGCGTCTGGGCTCCCTCCGGATCGATGAGCACCCCGTCACCGCCGGATGATCCGGCGAAATACAGCGGCTCACCGGCCCGCGCGGGCTCGATCTCCGCGCCGGAGAGCAGCTCGACAACCAGGTGCTGACCAAAGGGCACGAAGGCCGGCGACAGCGGGAACTCCCCGCCCTGCCGGTCCAGCGGCACGCCCAGGTACACCACCTTGCCCTTGCCGAAGCCGGCCATCGCCAGCGCGGTGCCGCCGCGGGACAGCTCCGCCAGCCGCCGGACTTCCTGCCCGACCGCCGCCATCGGCCGGGCGACGCGGAAGGTCACCCGCGACAGCGCTTCGGCCAGCGCCGGGTCGGCGAAGGGTGCCAGCATCGGCGGCAGCGGCGAGACCGGGATGATCCCCAGCGGCTCCGCATCCGGCCCCAGGTCGAGCGGCTCGCCCGGCTTGAACGGCAGCAGCGTGTCGGAACCTTCCGCCAGCATGCCGGCCAGCGAAGCCGGCGACGTCTGCCCTCCGGCAATGACCAGCAGCCCGGCGCCGCGGGCCACGGCCGCACGGATCTGCTGCAGCGCGGAGGTCGGCAGGCCGGCCACATCGGCCAGCACGATCAGCGGATACTCGCCGATGAGCACCGACTCGATGCCTCCGGGACCGATCACCCGCGGGTCGATCAGCGAGATCTGCCGCGGATCATCCGGGTCCGCCGGCCACAGCGCCGCCCGCAGGAAGCCGGTTGCGGAGGCAAAAGTATCCTCCGACAGGTGGCCGTCGACCATCAGTACGGGCACCCGGTCGTAGACCCGCACCACGCGGTGAAACGCGTTGTCCGGCTCGAAGAAATCCGCCTCGCAGCGGACCGTGACGCTGTGCTCGCCGGGGGCGGTGAAGCGATGTTCGAATTCGACGCTGCTGACCCCGCCGGTCAAGGTCACTTCCCGCCGGGCCGCCTTCTGCCCGTCGACCAGCATTTCCACCACCGTGGTCGATGCCTCCCCCTCGCCGCTGGTCACCGCCTCCAGCCGCGCGGCGATCTGGGAACCGCCCAGCGTGGTCAGCAGCGGCGACGTGATCCCCCCCGCGTTCCCGGAGGTCGAGACGCCGGCGACCGCGATGTTCCGCGGCGGCGTCGGCTCGATGACCAGCAGCAGGGTCGAATCCGCCTGCGGCGCCGCCAGCGCCTCGACCGCCTGGCTGTCGGCCTCCCACTCCGAAGACTGGAAATCACTGGTAACGACCACCTGCGTGGCCTGCGCCGACCTGAACGATGCCACCATCTCGCCGGCAAGATCCAGTGCCGCCGGCCACGACGCCCCGCCGGCCCGCGGCCTGCGCGCCGCCAGCAACTCGCGAATCAGCGACACATCCCGGCCGGGCCGGGCCACCAGCGGTTCCACCGGCTCCGCGGCCAGCACCACCGCGACCTCGCTGTCCGCCGGAAGCTCATCCAGGTACGCCTCCACCCGCGACAACGCCCGGTCGAACCGCGAGCGGAGTCCGTCGGTCGCGGCCATGCTGGCCGAATCGTCCAGCACCACCACCGCGGTCACCGGTCGCCGGGCCGCACCCGGCGGTGACCAGCCGCCCTCGATCAGCGGCCGGACCACCATCAGCACCATGGCCAGCACGATCGCGGTCCGCGCGACCAGCAGCAGGATGGTTTCCAGCAGCAGCCGCTTGCGGTTTTTCTTGAGCGCCTGCAGCAGGAACACCATCGGCGCCCAGTGCACGCGCGGCAGCCGCTGCCGGATGAGCAGGTGGATCAGCACCGGCACCGCCGCCAGCGGCAGCAGCCACAGCAGATGCGGATGTACCGCGCTCAACGCCGTGCCTCCCGCAGCTTCTGCCGGGCCGCCAGGTACCGGACCAGCAGATGGTCCACCGGCTCGCCGGTGTTCGCCAGGCAGTAGTCCGCGCCGTTGCTCACGCACGCCGCCCGCACCCGATGCAGGAAGTCATGCACGATGGCCAGGTAGTCGGCCCGCAGCCGGGTCGGGTCCGCCACCACCGACGCCGGCAGCTCCAGCCCCTCGAAACGCGAGCGCCGCGAGAAGTCGAAGGCCAGCTCCTGCGGATCCATCACCTGGAACACCACCACCTCGTGCCGCCGATGCCGCAGCATCGCCACCGCCCGCGCCGCCGCGGACTCCGGCGCTGCCGCGCCTGCGGAACGCGCTTCGGCCCCGCGGTCGTGGCGGCCGGACCCCGTGCCGATCGTTTCGCGTGTTGACGCCTCCTCCCCGCCCGCGTCCAGCAGATCCGACAACACCACCACGATGCCCCGCTTGCTCATCGTCTCCACCAGCACCGACGCCGCATGATCCAGCCGCGTCCCCGCGCCGACCTTGAGCGTCTCCAGCCGCGTGGCCACCTCCCCGAGCGTGTTCAAACCGGTGCGCGGCGGCACCACCGACAGCAACTCGCGGTCGAACAACGCCAGCGCCACCGCATCCGACTGATTCAGCACCAGGTAGGACAGCGTCGCGGTCAGCAGGCAGGCATAGTCGAGCTTGCTGCCCGCAGGCACCGCACCCCCCGCATCGCCTCCGCCGCCGATCACACCGGCCGCGCTGCCTCCACCGCGAAGCGTGCCGGCCGGCCGGTAGCGGTCGGCCCCCGTGCCGGCCGTCGCCGCGGACGAACCAGCCCCCGATCCGTAACTCATCGACGCGCTGCAGTCGATCAGAAAGGTGACCACGAAGTTGGTCTCCTCCTGATACTGCCTGACATGATAGCGCTGGGTACGGGCATACACCCGCCAGTCCACGCGGCGCACGTCATCCCCGGGCACATACGGGCGATGCTGGGCGAACTCGCTGCTCGCCCCCAGGTACGGGCTGCGCTGCAAACCCGCGCGCGTGCCGTCCACCAGGTCGCGGGCCCGCATCTCCAGTGCCGCCAGCCGGTTCAGCACATCGACAGCCACGTAGCGGTGGCCGGAAAGGCCCCAGTGCTCAGCTCGATTCTCAGGCATGAACGCTCCGGTAGGAATGCAGCGGTACGACGAGTCATGGCTTTAACCGAACCCGGCGGATTCGTCCAGATGGGTGCCCGGGCGGAATCCAAGCAGCAGTGCGCAAGAGGTTCCGCGGGACGTACTCGTCCGGACCGCGGAGTAACCGTGGTGGTGCCGGAGGGGCCGGAGGCTTGTCGCCACGGGTGGAGCCGCGCGCAGGGGAAGTGTCGCGCGGTTGACCGCCGCATCAGATCCCGGAGGGGCCAGGGCTTGTTGCCACGCGTAGAGCAGAGCGCGGGGGAAGTGATGCGCGGGCGAACACCGCGCCAGGCCCCGAAGGGGCCACGGTTTGTAGCCACGGGTGAAGCGGAGTGGGCGAAGCCCCGCGACGCGCAACCCGTGGAACGCCGTCGCAAGCAGGTTGGAGCCCCGCAGGGGCGAAGGAGGCTCACCAGCAGCGCTGACCCGCCGAATCAATGACACCCGCGAGCCACGTTTCCTGAGCCCCTTCAGGGCTTGCCCGATCTTCGTTTTCTGCTTCTACGGGTTCCGGTCGCCGGTGGCGACCTCCACCCGTGGCTACAGACCGCCGCTCCTTCGGAGCGGTCATGCGGAGCCCACTTTAAATGCGCGCGGCAAGGCCGGCGCGGGCGATCTCGAACGGCCGGCCGCTACCATCTTCGCGCAGGTTCAAAGTCGAACCGGTATGATTCGACTCAACGGCGTGAAGCCGGTCTGGGAGTACGCATTGGAGATCCAGGGGATCGCTGGATTGGATTGTGCTATCGGCGCGGCTCCTGCCCCCTCTTGCCTGCCGCCCGCCTGCTCAGACGGTTGCGTATGCCCGCGGGTCGAAGAGCGATCCGTATTTCGGGGTGATCTGTGCGTGCAGCCCTTCCGCATCCGCCGGCAGCCGGTCGAACGCGGTGCGCAGCCGGTCCAGCCACCTTTGCTCGCGCGCCGCCAGATTCAGCCGGCCCCCGGCGGCACCCTCCGCGATCGACTGCAGGGCCACGCGCCCGGCCGCCAGCGTTCGCAGGTACGGATCGCGCTGGGCCG
>CAYVVX010000316.1:0-6571 GCA_964455315.1 uncultured Planctomycetales bacterium
ACGTGCACGAGTTTCTCGCGCTCCGGTGGCAGCAGGTCAGACCGCCCCGGCGAAAACTCGATGCGACCGAGCTCGTCGGATTCGTCACCGATGAGGCCACCGAGGAGCCGGAACGGCGAGGTGACGAGCTTCGTGACCAGGTTGACGAATGCCTTCCACAGCACCGATCCCACACCGAACTCGGGATCGTCCAGGCTGCCGCTGACCGGCATGTCGATGTCGATGCGGCCGTTGGCGTCCTTCAACAGCGCCACCGCGAGGCCGAGGGGCAGATCCGCGGCATCGGGACTCGGCACCTTCTCGCCAAGTTCCAGCTCGTCGATGACGATGCGGTTGGAGCCGACCATGTGCCGGTCCTTGAGCTGGTAACGCAGGTCGAGGTTGATCTTGCCGCGTGCGATCCGCCGCCCGGCAAATTTCACCGTGTACGGCGAGAGGGCCGGCATCTCGATGTTGCGGAAGAGCACGGTGACGTCGGCCCGCTCCGTCGGCGCGTTCACCCGCACCTGGCCGTTGACCCGCGCCAGACCGAACTCGTCCACCCGGCCCTCCAGGCCGATGCGCGAGGGGGCCGTGCTGCGCGTGTCGATGGTGGTGAATTCGCCCTGCAGGTCGAGGATGCGCGCTGCGAACGGCAGCGGCAGGCTGAGATCCGCGAAGTCCACGTCGCCGCCGCTCACGAGCACCTTGTCGATCCGCACCTCGAACGGCGCCGTCGCCGGTTCCGGCGGCGTCGCGGCCGGCCCCTCGATCAGCAGCGCACCGAAATTGGTCTCCTGGTTCCGGTCGATGAATACCCGCGCGAAGGGCTTCACCAGCCGAACGCGCACGATGCGGGCGCGGTTCGCGTCCAGCCGGAACTGCAGGTCGTCGAGCCCGAGCTCCTGCCAGGCCAGGAGCTTTTCGTTCTTGACCCGATCCTCGAGCTCGAGACCGGTGATGCGCAGGTCGCCGTCGAAGGCGAGCGTCTCCTTCGCATCAGAACTCAGGCGGCCATCGAGCGCCAGCGCGCCATCGCGGATGCCGATGCGTGCGAGTTCATCGAACCAGGGCTGGAACTGAGCAAGCTTCACGCCCTCGACGCCGAAGTCGGCCTCGACGATCACCTCGGGCAGGGCGACGACACTGCCCTTGGCCGACAGCCGGCCACCGCCACCGAGTTCGACGGCCAGTTCGAGCGGCATGCGTGCTCCAGGCTCGTTGCCGACGTCGCGCAAACGCAGATCGAGATCGGCGACCGAAATCACCGCCGGTGTCGCCGGGGCGAGGTCGGTCAGCTCGGCGGCAAAGTCCTCCAGCGTCACCTCGCCGGCGCGCAGATTCCATGCCGGCGCGTCCGACGGCGCTTTCGTCGCGGGCGGCTGGGCGTCGTCGCCGGCCGCCGGCCGCGGCGCGAGCAGCCCGACGAGGTCGATGGTGCCGTCACGCTCGCGGCGGGCCTTTACGGCCAGGCCCCGGAGGGTCGCCGCTTGCACGCTCGCCTGCAGCGCGGGCCAACGGACCTCCCCCCCGACGATCGAGAACTCCGCGAAGCGCAGAAAGTCAGGTGCCGTTGCCGCGCTGAGCGCCACGTCGGTCACCCGGGCGCCGATCTGGCTCACCGCCACGTCGATGGCGCCGCCCGCCTCGCTCGCCACCGCGAACCGGCCCTCGACCGAGGTTTGTCCGCCGGTGATATCAAACGCGAGTTGTTCCCGTACGTAACGGTGCACGGTGCCGAGGAAAGGTCCGTCCAGACGGAAACTGCCGCCCACCCGGAGCGGTGCCAGCGACAGCTCGCCCTGCACGGCGATCTTCGTGCCCGACTCGAGCGTGATAGCGATGTCGTGCCTGCCGGTGGCATCGGGCAAGGTGCTCAGTTCGTCGAGCGCCACCGCAAACGGACCGACCCGCGTCCGGAACGGCTCCAACGGCCCGCGGTCGGTGACGTCGAGCACACCCTCGCCGATCCGCAGCTCGCGAATGACGACCCGGGGCAACTCGTCTTCCGGCGTGGTCGTCCCGGGCTCAGGATCGGGCGGCAGGAGCTTCAGGAGGTTGACCTCACCCGAACGCTCGTGCACGAGATTGAGGTAGGGCGCGCGGACCCGCAGTTCGCTCAACACCAACGCGCGGCGCACGAGGCTCTCCAGCTCCACGTTGATGAATATTTCGTCGAAGCCGGCGAGGCGGCTGCCGTCGGTTTCCAGCACGTTCAACTGCTCCGCGCGGAGCGTCAGCGCGAACGGGTTGAGCTCCACCCGCCCGATGTTCGCGTCACGGCCGACCGCCTCGCGAACGACACCGGGCAACTCGCGCGCGATGAGCCAGGGCGCGAGCACGAAGCCCGCCAGCGCATAGCCGGCGAGGAGCACGGCCGCGACCATCGGCCAGCGGTAACGTCGCCAGGAACGCGCGCCGTTCGCTGGCCGGGTTTCGTGGTCCGTAGCGGTCACACCCTCATATCCCGCGAACTCCCCATCGCCGCCACCAGCTCAGCGGTTCCCTGCCCCCAGCGAGCATACACTTGCAGCAGGCTGTGCAGCGGTACGTCTATATGGTGCACGCATTCAGGCGGCAGCAGATCCAGGACATTGCCGCTGAGGGTCGTGCACCTGAACTCAGCTGGGGATTTCATGGGGGCATCCTTTCCTGCACCGCGGGGCGTTGGTGCACAGGAGCCCTGGGTCAGCGCTCGGGGAATACCCGCAGCCAGTCGTCCTTCATGCTGACGACGACCCAGCCGCGCTTCGGCGCTTCGTCGAGGCCTCGTGCCAGGCGGCCCACGCTCGATTCCCGATCATAGGCCCACTCGCGGCCAGCGTCGTCATGGTGCACGAGCAGGCCGAGGCGCGCACCCGGCCCTGTCGTCGTCCATTCCAGCATCTCGAAGTCGCCATCCGAGTTACCGAATGCCAATACCGGGCGGCGGCCGATGAACTTGTGGATGCCGACGGGCTTGCCCGCCTTGTCGTCGATGAAGTCGATTTCCGGCAACCGCGTGATGACGGGCTTGCCGCCGCGCTGCTCGTACTTCGTGCGGATGCTGGAACCGACCACCTGCTCGGGCGCAATACCGTAGACCGCCTCCGTCCACGGGCGCATGAATTCGACGCCGCCGCCGGAAACGATGAAGGTCTTGAAACCGCTTGCCCGCAGATACACCAGCAGTTCCAGCATCGGCTGATAGACCATCTCGGTGTAGGGCTGCTTCGTGACGGGATGTCGGGCGGTGGCCAGCCAGTCCCGCACGATCTGCTCGAATTCGGCAGTTGTCATGCCCGCGTGGGTTGCCATGACGATTTCGGCGATCGCGCGCTCACCACCGGCGAGCGCATGCCCGAGGTTGCCCTGGAGCAGGGAGGCAAACGGCTCCGTAGTCCGCCACTCGGGGTGCTGCGGAGCGAGCGCTTTGACACGGTCGATCGCAAAGGCGAGCTGGAAGTACAGTGGCTGCTCCGCCCAGAGCGTGCCGTCGTTGTCGAACACCGCGATGCGCTCGGCGGGCGGCAGATACTGCGGATCGGCAGGCGTTGTGGTTGCCGTCACGAAGCTGACGATCGCCCGCTTGCTCGCCGTATCGTTCCAGGAAGGCAGGGCATCGGCGGCGACGGTGCGGGCCGCAACGAGCAGCGCCGCGAGCAAGAATGACATCGTCTTCATGGAGCGCCTTGTGTCGCCAGACGGCGGTGGTACTTAAAACGGGGTGCCGCCGTCGCCAGCGGCACCCCGAAACGCCGTACGGGTCTAGCCGCCCTCTGCGGACATCTGCCTGACCTGACGCTCCAGCGACTGAAGACTCCAGTCGCCCGGCGTCTGGCTCGGCGGAAAGTCCTTGAGGGTCAGCAGGAACTTGCTGGCCACCATCTGCATCGGGCCGAGTACGTAGGCGCGATCGATCATCCAGTCGTGGTAGGTGTTCGAGTTGTGCTGCGCGCGCTCAAACGGGTCGCGACGCAGGTTGAAGAGCAGCGGCAGGCGCAACTGCACGAACGGTTCGCGCCAGACATCGAGCTGGTGGGCGCGATTCTCGAGATATACCGCCTTCCAGTCACCAACGCGGATGGCCACGACCTCGCCGGCATCGTTCGTGTAGATGAACTCGTTGCGCGGCGAGGTGTCGGTCTTGCCCGACAGGTAGTCGAGCAGGTTGTAGCCGTCAACGTGGTTACGGTAGGAACGGCCGTTGAGCGTAACGCCCTTCAACAGCTGGTCCTTGATGTTGGCGTTGCCGCCGGCTGCAGCGAACGTCGGCAGCCAGTCCTCGTGCGCGACGACCCCGTTCAACATGGTGCCCGGCTGGAAGCGCCCCGGCCAGCGCACGAAGGCGGGCACACGGAAGGCACCTTCCCAGTTGGAATTCTTCTCGCCGCGGAACGGCATGGTGCCGGCATCCGGCCAGGTGTTGTAGTGCGGGCCGTTGTCGGTCGAGTACATCACGATGGTGTTGTCGGCGATGCCAAGTTCATCGACCAGCTTCAACAGCTCGCCGACCATCGCGTCGTGCTCGATCATGCCGTCGGTGTATTCGTCGTTGCCCTTGTGGCGGTGGTCCGCCTTGACGTGCGTGCGGAAATGCATGCGCGTGGCGTTCCACCAGGTGAAGAACGGCTTGCCAGCCTTCACCTGCCGCTGGATGAAGTCTTTGGCGGCCGCGAGCGTTTCCTCGTCGATGGTCTCCATCCGCTTGCGGGTGAGGGGACCGGTGTTCTCGCAGCTCTGGCCGCCCTTGCCGTCGGCCCGGCACTTCAGCACACCGCGCGGACCGAAGACTTCGCGGAAGGTCTTGCCGTTCGCGAGAATCATGTCGCCGGGGTAGTCCTCGTTCTCCGGCTCCTCCTCGGCATTCAGGTGGTACAGGTTGCCGAGGAACTCGTCGAAGCCGTGCATCGTCGGCAGGTGCTCATCGCGATCGCCCTGGTGGTTCTTGCCGAACTGGCCGGTGGCGTAGCCGAGGCTCTTCATGACGGTCGCCATGGTCACGTCTGTCTTCTGCCAGCCTTCCTTCGCGCCGGGCATGCCGACCTTGGTCATGCCGGTGCGTACCGGCACGCTGCCGCTGATGAAGGCAGCGCGTCCGGCCGTGCAGCTCTGCTGCCCGTAGTAGTCGGTAAAGGAAACACCTTCCTTCGCGATGCGGTCGATGTTGGGCGTCTGGTAGCCCATCATTCCGCGACTGTTGTGGCTGATGTTCCAGGTACCGATATCGTCACCCCAGATGACGAGGACGTTGGGCTTCTGCTGGGCGTGAGCCGCGAACGCCGACAGCAGGCCGAACGCACTCAGCACGACCGTCCACACGCGCAGGTGCGCCAGCCAATGAACCATGATGCCCCCCTGGATTTCCGGATCTGTATTGCGGGTGCCAACGTGGCCCCGGTTGACTCGTCGGCGCACGAGTCCCGGTCGAAGGAACCGCCATGCGCCACCCCGATGACAAGAATTTCACAGCGCGATTGATGCGTCTAATGCATTTTTATTATCCAAACGATAATATTTCGTAATGCCACTCGACGCGCGCAATCTGCGCCATGTCGTCACTCTCGCGGCGCACGGCAACTACCGGCGGGCAGCAGCGGCGCTGCATGTGAGTCAACCCGCGCTCTCGCGCAGTGTCGCCTCTCTCGAGACGCTGCTCGGCGTGAAGCTCTTCGATCGCAACCGCCGGGGAGTCGTCCCGACACCGTTCGGACGCCTGCTGGTCGACCGCGGCAGCGCGTTGCTGACCGGTTTCGACGACATCCGGCATGAGATCGGCCTGCTCAACAACCTGGAATCCGGGGAACTCAGCATCGGCGCCGGTCTCTATCCGGCAGAGTTGTCCGTCGGCACCGCCATCGGGCGCCTGTCCGCACGCTATCCCGGACTGCGCATCACGCTCCGGGCCGAGCCCTGGCGGCAGGTCGCCGACGCCGTCAGCCGCGGCGCGCTGGATCTCGCCGTCGTCGAGAGCAGCGCACTGGAGACAGACAAAAACCTGATGCTGGAGCCGTTGCCGCAGCACCAGGGGGCTTTCGTATGCCGGCCGGGCCACCCGCTCCTCGGCATGCCGAATCTGACACTGGACAAAGTGTTCCGCTATCCCTTTGTCGGACCTCGACTGCCGGCGCGCATCGGCATGCCGCTGCACGGCCTTGCGCATGGTTTCCGGCCCGATCCCACCGGGCAGGATCTGATTCCGTCACTGCATGTCGAGTCGAGCGCGTTGGCGAAGAAGGTGGTCATTGCGGGCGACGCAGTCGCCATCCTGCCGCACGCGCTGGTAGTTGCAGAACTGGCTGCTGGGAAACTGGCCGTGCTGCCGTGGCGCCCGGCCTGGTTGCACACCCGCTATGGCTTCGTGTACCGGCGTGACCGGACGCTGTCGCCATCCGCCCGCGCCTTCATCGCCGAGGTCAAGGCCATCGAGGCGACGCTGGAGGATCGTCCAACGCCGGCACGCGCCCGAGACAAGCCCAGACGGCGACCTCGAGCCCCGCAGTGACGGCGCGAGGCCCGGCCCTGCTGATCTGGAACCGACGTTTCTGTCCCCGATGTCCGCGCTTCAGTCGGTCGAAGGCTCGGCCGGCGACGCAAACCACTGCGCTTTCGG
>CAYVVX010000317.1:0-2741 GCA_964455315.1 uncultured Planctomycetales bacterium
AGTTCATAGCGGACCACGTCGCCGAGCAGCACGAAGTCGCCGTCGGTCATGGCGTCTTTGAGCTCGGTGAGGTGGGTTCTGATCATGGCCACCAGCTCGGTGAGCGGGTGGTCCTCGACGCTGAGGTCGTCCAGGGTGAGCTCCAACCCCTCGGCTGCGCCGACCAGGGCCTCCTGGACCTGTCGCCAGGTGTTCAGGAGGGTCTGGAGTGATTCCATGGCGTCGTTGACCCGACCCTCGGCGAGGGCGTCGGCAATGGCGCCGCGGGAGCGGGAGGCGTCCTCGAAGACGGCGATGGCCTGGTCGAGGGTGGCCTTGACCAGGGCAGCGACGGGCTGGGTGATGATTTCGACGCTGTCGAAGCTGCCGACGTTCGCGGCCAGCACCTCGGTGAGGCGCTGTTCGTCGATGTCGCTGCCGTCGCAGCGCAGGGCGACGACCATTCGCGGCGAACCGGCGGCGGCGGCCACCACCTCGAGGGCCAGTTCCTGCACGGTCTGATCGGCGCCGCCGGCCGGCTGATAGCTGTGGTCATCGACGAGGATCTGCACGGGGCACCTCCGGGGTCGGGCGATTTCCGCGCGCGGTGTTTTCGCGGCGCACGGGGGTTCTCTTTGGGATTATCGGTCGATCGGGCTGCCCGGCGTGATGGGATTCGCTGACGGGTCCGGGGCCGGCGGGTATGCTGGTGGGGGCGGGCACCGGTTGGAAACCGGCGCCGCAGCGGGTTCGCACCGGTGAGACGGTGGTGCCACGCCGCGTGCGGCGGCGGGCGGGGGGTACGCGAGGATCCCGATGAGGGCACGGCAGATGGGAGGCGCATGAGCGGGTTTCAGCTTCGGGTGAACGGGATTCACAGCGCCTGGATGGCCGAGTTCGGCCATGCCTGTGCGCACTGCGACCATCTGCGGGATCACGACCCGTACCGGATGGCGAACGTGAGCTATTCGGTGGTGCAGCGGGACGCGGCCGGGGGGCTCCTGCGGCACACGCTGATCGACGCGGGACTGGGGGTGATGCAGTCGCTGCTGGACTTCGAGCGGACGCACGGTGTGCACGTGGTGCACGAGGTGCTGCTGTCGCATTCGCACTTCGACCACGTGGGGCACCTGGACTGGCTGGCGCAGGCGACCGGGCGCAACGGGCGGGCGGACCAGCCGCGACCCGTGGAGGTGTATTGCACGCAGGCGTGCTGGGACACGGGTCCGGGGCGGCTGTTTCCGTGGCTGGCGCGGGGGGAGGGCGATGCGGGCAAGGCGGGGCTGCGCCATCGGGCGGTGGTGCCGGGGGAGGCGATCGCGCTGGGCGGGCTGCGGGTGACGCCGATGGCGGTGGAGCACGGGCCGACGGCGCCGGGGGCGGTGGGGTTTGTGGTGGAGGCGGGCGGGGATGGGGATGCGGCAGCACCGGGCGGGGACACCGGCGAGAGGCCGGCGGCACACCGGGCGGGCCTGCGGAAGGTTGTGCTGACGTGCGACATGCTGCATCCTGCGGACGCGGACGATCCGCGCTGGTTCGATGCCGACGTGTGCTTCATCGAGTCGAACACCTGGAACCCGAATCCGCACACGGGGCATCAGTCCATCCTGGAGGCGCTGGCGCTGCTGCGGCGCTGGCGGCCGCGGGTCAGTTACCTGATTCACTACTCCGGTTTCGAGGATGCCGATCATCCGGGGGCGGAGGTGTCGGGGCCGATGACGCCGGAGGAACTTCAGCGCGTGGTGCGGCGGCACGCGGGCGAGCTCGACGTTCGCGTGGCGGAGCATGGGATGATCCTCGGGGAAGTGATGCGTGATGAGTGATGCGTGGAAGAAAGTGCCGGGTGCTGAGTGCTGAGTGCTGAGAAGCAAGTCGGCGGTTGCCGGTATCCGGCTGCTCGCCCGCGCAGGGTGGGCGGTGCCCACCACTTGCCTGGTGGCGTCGTCGAAGGCGCGCCGGGTTCCTTTCTCATTTCTCACTTCTCACCCCTCACTTCCCGCCGAGCGGCGTCCGCTTTCACGCTGATCGAGGTTCTCGTGGTGGTGGCCGTGATCGCGCTGCTGCTTTCGATCCTGCTGCCGTCGCTGGCGGCGGCGCGGGAGGCGGCGCGGGCGTCGGGGTGCCAGTCGAACCTGCGGCAGGCGATGGTGGCGTGCCGGATGTACGCGGATCAGCATCGCGGGGCGAGCCCGGCGCTGGGGCAGCCGTACGCGAGCCTGCCGAACTGGGGGCTGGTGGTGCAGCGCTACGCGGCCGGCAACCGGGCGGGCGGCGAGCGGTTCGCCGCGGAGTCGGTGCTGGTCTGCCCGGCGAGCCAGCTTCGCTATCCGGAGGTGATGACCCGCACCTACGCGATCAACGTCACCGGGCATGCCGGCGCGGCGGGCGATGCGGACAGCTACGACGTGGCGGGCGCGCCGGCGCACATCCGCATGGATCGCGTGCGCCGGCCGGCGGATGAAGTCATGCTTCTCGATGCTTCCAGGGCCCCGATCGTGGGAGACGCCCCGCCGCCGGTGCGGACGGCGAGCGTGATCGACTTCCGGGTGAGCGAGCACGTGGAGCAGCGGATCGGCAGAGTGCATCGGCGCGAGAAGGCGCTGCAAGCGGCGGCGTTTGACGGGTCGGTGGGGGCGTACTTCGAGCCGCGGGAGTTCTGGAAGGAGGGGCTGCCGTGAGCGGGAGTCGCCATTGGGGTCGGCGGGTGGAGGCGCTGCTGGTGCTGGTCGCGGCGGCGGGGGCGTTCGGGCGGTTCGCGTACC
>CAYVVX010000317.1:2751-6559 GCA_964455315.1 uncultured Planctomycetales bacterium
TCACGCGGCATCCGACGCCGCGGCCGGCGTACTGGGAGGCGAAGCTGGAGGAGGTGAACCCGACGCCGGAGGGGCTGCGACCTTATCCGGAGGCGGTGGCGATCATCACCAGCCGGCCGTTTGAGACCGATCCGGCGATCACGGCGCTGACGTTTTTTGATATCGATAATATCCGCAATGGTGAGTGGCACGGCGCCCGCGAGGACATCGCGGCGGTGAAGGTGGTGTTCGAAACCCAGACGTTCAAGGACTGTCGGCTGGCGTTCATGGACCTGGTGGAGCAGGGATGGCGGGAGCCGGTGTCGATGGATGAGCGGGCGGGGTCCAGGGTTATGAGGGATGATCGCGCATGGGCGAGGTGGATGACGGCGCATTCACGATGGGCGTGGAAGGCGAAAGCCGATCCCGATATGGTTGTGGAGGACTGGTTGGCGGTCATGCGACTCGCCAAAGTGCATAGTCACTGCACACCGCTGATGTCATCACTGCATTCGCATACGATCCTGGATTCGGTCGCACGCGAAATGCTCCATGCCTCCTGCGACTACCTGGCCCTGGAGATGCCTCACGAGTTGATGCAGGAGGTGGATCGGCTCCTCGACGGCTACATGCCCGTTGCTGTGCGATTGGAACTCATCCGGCTTCAGGATCAATGTGAGCTCGAGTCCTACTTCGTTCGCGATGGTGGCTGGCTGGACGTGAGCAAATACAGCTACCGCGTGGGGCCGTGGCGGAACGCTGCCGGCTTCACGCCTCTGCCAAGCAGACCCTCCAGAGTCTGGAACCTGCTATCTCCCGTTTTTGGCGATCTGGATCAGGCCCGGCGCGATGTGGATGAGCGTGCCCGGGTTCTTGGCACATGCACGAATCTCGTTCTCTGCAAGCAGGCTGAAGAAACCATCGAAGGCGGGGAATTCGCCGCGACTTCCTTCAATGCCGGTGAGGTGACAATCACGAGGTATCCACATGTCATGGGAAGGCCGATGCAAAGCCGAACGACAATAGATGCGGCACTGACCATGTTCGCATTGCGGGCCTGGCACGACAGGCGGGGGGAATACCCTGAGGAGTTGGCCGCGCTGGTGCCGGAATACCTGCCTCGTTTGCCGATCGACTATGCCGATCTTCAGCCGCTTCGGTATCGTCGGGTTGGGGAGGGGTATCTGCTTTACAGCATTGGTGAGGACGGGGTGGATGATGGAGGCAAAGCGGGTGAGATGTACCCCGCTTACTTCAGTCCCCGCAATGCCGATACGGTGTTCAATCTTGCGCGCCGTGGACCGACGTATGATCGATGATCGACCCGCCGCACAGACCTGGATTCAGGAATGATGGTGTTCGTGACCCATGCGGCGAGCGGCCAAAGAGCCGCGTCAGCCCTTGAGCGTACCGGCTCTTTGATTGGTGTTGGGTGGCGCGGTTGGGCAGCAGTTGAAGGCACGGTGTTCACCAGGCAGGACCGCTCGGAACCTCCTTTTGCAGTCCAGCGTTCGACCACAGGGCGGCGTTCACGGGGGCTTGAAAACCTCGTGGGCTGAAGCCGGCATGATTGCGCGCGAGTGGGCACAACGCGCCATCGGACGCCCCGCGCGGGCTGAAGCCCGCGGCTCTTTGTCCAGCGCTGCGGCGTCCCACGCGAAACGGCCGGCACGGGGGCCGGCCGCTACGATTGGCACGCGTTCGCACCTTGAATTCGCGGTTCTACTCACACCCCGCCCTGCGAATGCGGATGTTGCGGAGGGCGGCGGAAGTGTCCCAGGTGGAAAAGCCCAGGGGGCGGCAGGGTTCCTGCTGGCTCCAGACGGTGAAGGTGTGGCCGGGGCGGTCGAGGTGGATCATGCGCTGGCTGTCGATCCAGGCGGTGATGGCGGCGGGGGTGACGCTGAGACGGATGTTGTACCAGCGGTCGTTTTCGAAGTGCTGGGAGGTGGTGGTCATGTTCTCGGCGGCGTGCATGTGGTCGACGTTGGAGAGGCCGACGACCATGCCGTGCCAGCCGCCGACGATGAGGGTGCAGGGCTCGTCGCCGACCGGGAAGGTGAGCCCGCAGAAGAAGTCGCCGCCGGCGGTGCGCATGGCGTCGAGCTCGATCTCGTAGTTGTCGGCGGGCAGGTCGCGGGTGGAGACGATGCCGGTCTGCAGTTCGCCGCGCTCGAGGTGGATGGCGCCGTCGGTGACGCGAACCTCGGCGTGGCCGGCGAAGGCGCCGTCTTCGAGGTTGGCCCAGCCGGTGAGAGTGGTGCCGTCGAAGAGGGGGGTCCAGGCGCAGGTCAGGTTGGTGGTTGCGGTTGGGGGCGCGGTGGCGGCGGCGGGTGGCGGTGCGGGGGAGTCGACGGGGACGGCCTGGAGGATCAGCGGGGCGTCGGGGGCGGCGGTGCGATGCGGCGCGTCGGTCGCGGGGCTGCCGGCGTTGAGCAGGGTCCAGCCGGAGGAGGACGCGGTTGGGTTCATGGTGTTCGGGGAGGGTGAGATTCGGGCGGGTTCGTGGCGGTCGGCGCTGCAGGCGCCGAGGAGAAGGATCAACGCGGCGGCGCAGTTGCGCGGAATGGGCAGCGACCTGCGGCGCAATGATGGTTGATACACCCTCCGGTTGCAAAAGTGAGCGCACCACGGAGACACAAAGAGCACAAAGAAGAGGTGGTTAGAACCTGAACCCGCAAGTTGCGGGCCCCACCTGCGGTGAGGTTGCAGCGTGGGCGATCTGCTCATCCGGTCGCCAATCCTGTCCGTGGCCTCGGTGTCTCTGTGGTTGAGCTTTTCTGCAACGCTGGGGTACATTGGGATGATCCTGTTTGATGCGGATGGCACGCGCGGGGCGACGTGGTGAACACGGCTCACCCTGCGGGTTGCTCGCGGTGTGGGGGTTGAAGACATGCGGTTGTCCTGTGGGCTGAAGCCTCGGACGGCTGCGCGCGATTGGGGCGTACCACTCATCGGATGCCCCGCGCGGACTGAAGTCCGCGGCTCTTTTCGTGCGTCAATGAATTGACGCACTCCTGGGTAACTCGACATCCAGCACTCGGCGCGTTTTGTTCCACCATCCGACACTTTTCCCGCGTCACGGTCGGCGGGGGCGCCGGCCGCTGCGATGCATCACTTCTTTTCCCCGATGTACTTGAGCCGGTAGATGCGGTTGCGGTTGTCGTCGGTGATGAGCAGCGAGCCGTCGCGGTCGACGAGGACGTCGCAGGGCCGGCCGTGGACGGTGCGCTCGCCTTCGAGGAAGTCGGCGTAGATCAGTTCGCCGTAGGGCTTGCCCTTCTCGAAGAGGACGCGGGTGACGCAGTAGCCGCCGGGCTTGCTGCGGTTCCAGGAGCCGTGGTAGGCGACGAAGGCGTCGCCCTTGCAGTCGGGGAACTGGTCGGCGTCGTAGAAGGTCATGGCGTTGGAGGCCCAGTGGGCGCCGCCGCACCACATGGGCACGATGGTCCTGGAGGCCAGCTCGACGAGATCCTTGCGGTCCAGGAACTCGAAGCGGGGGATGCAGTCGCCGGTGAGAAAGGGGTGGCCGTAGAAACCGCCCTCCACGTAGAGGTTCATCTCCTCCGGCGGGTTGTAGTCGGTGAGCGGCTGGGCGTCGCCCTCGGCCTGGTCCTCGAACTCCTTGCCGAAGAAGTCGCTGCCGTGGTCCATGCCCCAGATCTCGTCGGTGCCGGGGCGGATGACCAGTTTCTCGGTGTTGCGGACACCGCTGGCGAAGAGTTTCCTGTCGGAGCCGTCGAGGGCGAAGGACCAGATCTTCTGGCGCTCGGGATGTTCGTCCTCGGTCGGGGTGGCGTTGCCGCTGTCGCCGATGCCGGTGTAGATC
>CAYVVX010000318.1:0-6559 GCA_964455315.1 uncultured Planctomycetales bacterium
CCCCGGCGATCCGCTCCAGGTGGGTCCACATGCCGCGCAGCCGCGGGGCGGTGTACTCGAGCTGGGCCAGTTCCACCTGCAAACGGGCTTCGTGCGTCCTGGCTCGGCCAGCGAAGATGTCCAGGATCAGCTCGCTGCGGTCGATGACCTTGCAGTCGCAGATCTTCTCCACCTCGCGAAGCTGGGCGGGCGACAGGTCGTCGTCGAAGATGACCACGTCTGCCTCGACCTGCTCGATCAGGGCGGCGACTTCCTCGACTTTGCCCTTGCCGATGTAGGTCTTGGGGTCGATGTGATCGCGGCGCTGGAGGAGGCTGCCGACGACGACCGCCCCGGCCGACTCGGCCAGCGCGGCCAGCTCGCGCAGCGATTCCTCACCGTCTCCGAAGCCGTTGCGCAGCTCCAGCCCGACGAGGATGGCGTGTTCCTGATGTACCGAGAACTCTGCTCTGCGGTCTGTTTCCAACCGATTCGCTTTCCGCGTGGCGGGTCGAAGAGAAAGGGCTCGCGGCCCGTTACCTGTCCCGTTGCCCAGGGTATCCGACTTCACAGGCTATCTTAGCTGGGCGCGGGGCGGGGAATCAACTCAAAAGCGGGGGTGGGGAAGTGAGAATTGAGAAGCGAGAAAGGCCCGCCATCGCCGCTTACCGTCGCCGTGCCGTGACCTGCATGATATCGAACGTGTTCAGCGTGACGCCCCAGCCGGCCGGAATCGGACGTCGGGCGAAGGCGTACAGCCGCGGCATGCGCAGGCCCAGGACACACACGGAATAGAGGATCTGGTGCAGGCTGCGGGCAACGCCGATGGAGCGGATGTCGATGGTGTCGAAGCCGTGGCGGTCCAGCAGGCGGGCGATGGTGGCGCGGTCGAAGTAGTGCAGGTGAGACGGCGGGTGGATCATCCGCCACTTGCGGCCGCGCAGCCTCGCCAGCCGGCTGCCGATGTCCCCGGTGGTCAGGCAGAGAATCGCGCCCGGGCGGGTGACTTCCGCGATGCGGCCCAGGAAACGGTCCGGCCGGTCGAGGTGCTCGATCACGTCCCACAGGACCACCGCGTCGAAGCTCGCGCCGAGCGCGGCCGACTCGACGAGCAGGAAATCATCGGAACGGACGTCGAGACGCAGCGTCTCGCGGGCGTGGCGGACCGCATCGGGGTTGACCTCGAAGCCCAGGGTCTCGAAATGTTCGCGGGCCAGATCCAGGAAGAAGCCATACGCCGCCCCGATCTCCAGCAGCCGCCCGGCGGGTATGAATCGTCGCAGGTGCCGGAGCCGCTTGCGGAAGTTGCGTTTGAAGAAGGCTTCGTCGGCGGCGTAATCAAGGTACTCCTCGCCGGTGAAGTAGTCGCCTTCGTAGAGTCCGCGGGCGTCCAGATCCCCGCTCGTGCGGGCGGTGACGAAACCGCATCCCGGGCATTTCAGCAGGCTGTCCAGGTGCGGCGCCAGCCCCGCTCCGCCGCAGACCAGGCAATGGGTTTCGGGCATAGTTCGCTTCCTGCCGGGCGCGACACCGGTCACGCAGCGGCATAGGTACCCCGGCGGGGTCGGATGTGCAAACCGCCCGTCCGAGCACCGGGATCCTTTGGCAAATCGCCGACACTCATGAGAGAATGGCCGCATTCAGCGGCCGGAGGATTCCGAGTATGGATGAATCAACATGGGGGCAGCGGATTCGCCGTGTTCTGCTGGCCGTGGCCCAGCGGCGATGTCCGCAGTGTGGCGACGGCCGGCCGTTCCATTCGTGGTTCAGGATGCGGGAGGCCTGCCCGGTATGCGGGCGATCGTTTCATCGCCAGTCCGGCTCCACCACCGGCGTGATGCAGATGGGGTCGATGGTGCTGCTGGTGGTGGCGACCGTGCTGTGGTTCATCGTGGATGCCCTGACGGGCTGGCCGATCGCGGCGTCGCTCGGCGCCACCGTGGTGTTGAGCCTGCTCTTCGGGCTGTGGTTTCATCCCTACGCCAAGCTGATCTGGGAAGGAATCGACGTGCTGATCGACTCGGCGGGGGATCAGACCTGATACAAGTGCCGAGTGCCGGGTAGAGAGTGCTGAGCGCTGTGTTCTGTGTTCTGGGCGCCGAGTTCTGAGTACCCGAAGGAGTGCGGCAATTCTTTGCCGCACGAGCCGCAGGGTGGACCTTGCCCACCACGCCGGTTGGTCACCGGCCGCCCGGAATCGGTCAGCCGCCGGTCGCCTTGCGATACGAATGGTCGAACAGCAGCCGCCACTCGACGAGGCTGACCCGGCGGCAGAGCGTCTGATCCTCGCCCGGGCTGTGGTAGCACGCTTCGCACAGGCCGATGAACTGGAAGGGATCCCACGCGTTCACATCCGCCAGCCACCTGGCGCTGTGCAGGGAGCCGGATGCCGCGGCGAGCTCCCGTGCGGCCGACGCCAGGTCCGCGAAGATCGCGTGGCTGCCCACCCGCCGGAACCAGTAGCCCGCGTTGGAAAAGTCCGGCTCGCGACGGTGCATGATGCCGTGCCAGTAGGAGCCGGTGGCGTCGCTGATCGACTGGCTGATGGTGTGCGAGCGGTTCAGGAAGTCGTGATACAGCCACGCCCCGGCCAGGCACGCATCGGCCATGTCGCGGCGGGCGACCCTGGCGTGGGCGAAGGCCCGCTCGACGGTTGCGGCGTCGAGTTTCGACGCCATCGCGCTGTTCTCGCACCCCGGTCCCAAGGGAGGCAGGCGCTCTTCAGCGAGCAACTGGGCGAAAACAGGGCCATACTTTGTCGGATGGAAGGTCATCGGTGATCCCAGGATCGCCCCGTTACCGGCCTTCGGCCACCGCCATAGATCAGGCACCGGATCAGGGGGTTGCGCCACATGCGTTTCGTGCGGCAATAAAGTTGCCGTACTCCCTCAGGTTCTCAGCACTCAGCACCCTGCACTGCATTCCCATAACTTCCCTACCAGACCTCCTCCATCGTCGGCAGCAGCTCGCGAATCCGCTTCATCACCCGGTGCTTGACGATGAACACCGCGTTGGCGGTCATGTCCAGTTGCTCGGCCACCCTGGCGGCCGGCCAGCCCTTCCAGGCGAAGAGCTCGAACGCCTCGATGGACTTGGCGTCCATCTCCCGGCGAACCTCTTCGAGGCATTGCCGCAGCAGCGCTTCGCGCCACTCCTCCTCCCAGAGCTTCTCGAACTGGTCCTCGTCGGGTACCCGCCCGAAGAACTGGGTCTGGTCGGTGTCGTCGACGATCTGCTTCTCGCGCCGGTGGCGCTTGCGGCGGGCGTTGAGGATCTGGTTGCGGGCGATCCCGAAAAGCCAGATGCGCAGCCGCCCCTTCTCGCGCTCGTACTTGCCGGCCTGGTAGGCTTCGCAGAAGGCGATCAGGGTCTGCTGGGCGGCGTCCTGGGCGTCGGCCTCGCTCAAGCCCAGCCGGTGAGCGTACTTGAGGATCATGGGGCGGTAGCGGGCGTCGAACTGGCTCCAGACGGTCTGGTTGTCTGGCTCGCGAAGCCCCTGCAGCAGTGCGGTACTGGTGATGGTTCGCAAAAAGGTTGGCTGATCATCGGTCGACATGCGCGGGCCTCGCGGGCAGGTCCGGTACCCGGGGACGTCCCCGGTGCACTTTACCCCATGATGGGGGGGCAGGTCCAATCATGGCGCGCGGAGCCGGTGGGCGTGACGGTTTTCGCGAGGGGTGGCCGTGGTGCGTGGAGCTGTGCGACATCCCAGTGCCACGGCCATGCTCGACTTCGCCTGACGGCTCATCGAGCCTGGCGCGCCCTCCACCGGCCCGTATGGTGTCCAACCATCCGGTGAGTCACGCGGCGGTCAGGTCGCCGGTTTCGCGAACAGCAGGAACTGGGCCTTGGCCGGGAAGGTGCGGATGGGAACGTGGTCGGTGAGACGCAGTCCGTGGCTCTCGGCATCACGGATGATCTCGGCATGCCCGATGTAGCGGTCGGCGCTTGGCCGGCGCGTGAGCAGCGCACGCACCCGCCGGAACGCATCCCGAACCAGCCGCAGCGGAAGCGGAATCGAAAGCGACGAAAGCACCACGTAGCGCCGGGACACCCGGGCCAGCTCCGCGATCACCCCCGCCCGCTCCGTGGCGGACGGGAGATGATTCAGCAGCCGATGGCAGAAGACCAGGTCGGCGCACCCGTCCCCCAACGGCAGATGTCGCGCGTCGCCCTGGGCATAGACGCCCCGCATCGACTCCAGCGGGAATGACCCGCGGCTGACCTCCAGCATCGGCCAGGCGATGTCCATCTGGAGCAGCATCCCGCCGTGTCCGGACCAGACCGGCGCGAACCGCCCGGCACCGCTGGCCACATCGGCGATCACGCCCAGCGGGCCGATCTTCTCCAGGGCGCTGGAGAGGGCCCGGGCCTCGCGTTCATGGGTTCGGACCCGCTTGCCGTTCAGGAACCTGTTCCGGTACCGCTCGGCGGCATCCCGGGTCAGGAATCGGGCTTCGATACGACGCTTGGCCTGGCTCATGCTGGATTCTCCTGACTTCTGGCCCGCTCCGGAGTCATCCGCAACGGGTTCCCCGACACCCCTGTCCCCCTCCGCCAGCCGCCACAGCGCCGCCAGTCGATCAATGCGATCGCACGGCTCTGCCGAGCAGCACAGCCCCCGGGGGAACCATCCGCAGGATCGCCATGTCAGCAGCACCGACCGGGCCCTTCGCGAGCGCCGCACCGACCGGGAGGCTCACGGGTGCCATGGCCATCGCCAATACTATCATCAGCACCTTCCCGGCCGGTGTCCTCCGGCCCCTCTGGGGGGGCGAACACAGGCAATATATGAGATTGCTTCACGCGCCGCACGATTCCCATCAACCGTTCCCTGCCAACAGTCGGATGGCCAACTCCTCGCCCGCCCGGTGGCGGCACCGGCCTGCCAACCGAGTTGACCGCGAAGCAGCTCCTGCATACGATACCCCACCGCGCGTCGAAGGCATGGCTCGGACGACGGGCGATCGCGCACCGCTAGCTCAATTGGATAGAGCATCGGTCTACGGAACCGAAGGTTGCAGGTTCGAATCCTGCGCGGTGCAGTTTCACAAGTCTTTGTGCTTACTCATCTTGCGAAACCCCCTGCCAGCCCCGGCGGCCCGGAAAGACCCGAATTTGACCCGAATGGGTCAGTGTTGGGTCAGTCAGGTCACGATCGGGGAGCGGCTCGAGCAACGCGGCCTGCAGTGCCTGGGCCTTGGTCACGTCTTCCGCCTGCACCGACAGGTAGTAGCGCTGGGTGGTCTGGATGTCGCTGTGCCGGGCTAACTGCTGCACCACGTGGATAGGCAGCTTCCCGGCCCAGTTGGTGATGCACGAGCGACGCAGGTCATGCAGTGTGAACTGCTCCACGTGCGCCCGCCGGCAAATCGTCTTGAACCGGCGAAGCACGTTGTTGACCAGATCCTGACCCGGGCGCCAATTGTTCACAGTCACCAGGCGACGGTAATGCTCCCACCGTCCCTGTTCCATGAACACGTAAGGGCAGCCCTCGGGCGCGATGGTCTGCCACGTCGCCGATGATCTGCTCCGGCGAATGCCTCGTCCTCTTCATCTGGAGCCTCCTTGCCCAGTTAACCCTGAGCAGTAGAGACTCTCATAGCGTGGACTTTAGCCATTCTGCGACAAGGACTTATGCTGTTTCCAGAACCGCCGGAATAAAACGCAACTCTGGGGTTCCGTGGCGAGTTGCCCTTTTTCAAGCCTCCTCAGCAGAATCTGTGGGTGAGTTCAGGCTCGGGTAACTGCCCAAGTGCATGGTAAATGGCGATTTCGGCCACTTTCAGCTCACGGTAGCCGTAGGCCCTTCTGAGGGTCAGTTTGATCTTGTAGTTCAGCCCCTCCACAATTCCGCTGTTGAACTCCTTCTTGGCTTTGAACCAATTGAGGATCAGTTCCCGGTGGTTGCGGATACTCCGGGCCACCGCCTTGATCGGCAGTTGTAATCAGCTTGTCAGCCACTTATTGGTTACTTGAAACCCTCGAAAACACACGAAAAAACGCATATAAGCCTTCGGATAGCAGCGCCTTATGCTCGGCCGACCGAACTCCGGAGCCGAAGGTTGTGGGTTCGAATCCCGCGGGGAACGGTTTTCCAAACCCTTGTCACGTCTCATTTTGCGAGACCCCCGTCCAGCCCCGATGGCCTGGAAAGACCCGCTTTTGGCCTGAGTGGGTCAGTTTTGGGTCAGTCAGGTCGGATGAAGGGAGCGTCTCCAGCAGGCCAGCCTGCACTGCCTGAGCCTTGGCGACATCCTCTGCCTGCACCGACAGGTAGAACCGCCGGGTTGTCTGGATGTCGCTGTGGCCGGCCAGTTGCTGCACCACATGGATGGGCAACTGCTTCGCCCAGTTGGTGATGCAGGATCGGCGGAGGTCGTGAAGGGTGTAGGAATCAACCCCTGCCCGGCGGCAGATCGTCTTGAACCGACGGAGCACATTGTTGACCAAGTCCTGACCCGGTCGCCAAGCCTTCTCGGTTACCAAGTCGCGGTAGTGATCCCACCGCCCCTGTTCCATGAACACATAGGGGCAACCTTCGGGCGCGATCGTCTGCCACGTCACTAACAAGTTAACC